>DASPSK010000003.1:0-15840 GCA_035623975.1 Acidimicrobiales bacterium
CCTCATCGTCTTCGACCTCGATCCTGGGGCGCCCGCCAGCATCGTGCAGTGCTGCGAGGTCGCCCTCGTCCTCCGCCGCCGGCTCGATTCCGAAGGGATCTCGCTCCTGCCGAAGACGAGCGGTAAGAAGGGCATGCAGCTGTACGGATCCACCGGCGGGCGGGGCTGGGACGGCGAGAAGGTGAACGCCTTCGCCCACGAGGTCGCCGTGGCTGTCGAGACCGAAATGCCCTCCCTCGTCGTCTCCCACATGACGAAGGCTCTGCGCAAAGCCAAGATCCTCATCGACTGGAGCCAGAACAACCCGGCGAAGACGACTGTCTCGCCCTATTCGATGCGGGCGTTGCCCGAGCCGTCCGTTTCGACACCCCTCAGCTGGGACGAGGTCGAGAAATGGGCAGGCGGGAGCGAAACGGCGCGGGCGGGTTTCCCGCCGGATGAGGTGCTCGCGCGGGTGCAGGAGCGCGGGGACCTCTTCGCCGGCTTGCTCGCCTGAGCGGTCCTTTGCGAGCTAGCGGTACAGCTCGGTGCTGAGGTAGCGCAGGCCCGAGTCCACGATGAGGGTGACAACCGTGGCGCCGGGCGGGAGACGCTCGGCCACGCGCAGGGCTGCCACGACGTTCGCTCCCGACGAGGTGCCGGCGAAAATGGCCTCTTCACGCACGAGGCGACGGGCCATCGCCATGGCCTCTTGCGAGGTCACCGGCTCGATGGCGTCGACCTCGTCGGGCTCCCAGAGCGGCGGGATGAAGCCGATGCCGGTGCCCTCGATCCGGTGCGAACCCGTCGGACCGCCCGAGAGCACGGCCGACTCTGCCGGCTCCACCGCGACGACCTGAACGTCGTCCCGGTGGGCGCGCAAGGCCCGTGCCGCCCCGTGGATCGAGTGGGCCGTACCCACGGACTGCACGAAGGCGTCGACCTGGCCGCCGGACTGCGCCCAGATCTCCTCGCCGAGGGGCAGGTAGCCGGCGATGGCGTCGCGGTTGTTGAGCTGATCGCACCACCAGTAGCCCTGCCGGTCCCGCAGCTCGCCCGCCCGGGCGATCATCGCCTTGATGAGCTGCTCGGTGATGCGCCCGCCGTCACTCGCGACGTCCTCCACCGTGGCACCGAAAGCCTCCATGGTGCGGCGCTTCTCCTCGCTGAAGGCGTCGGAGAAGACCACGTGCAAGCCGTAACCCTTCGCGGCGCACACCATGGCGAGCGAGATGCCCGTAGTGCCCGCCGTGTACTCGACAACCGTCGAGCCGGCGCGGAGATCGCCCCGGGCCTCGGCCCCGGTGATCACGGCGGCGGCCATGCGGTCCTTCATGCTGCCCGTCGGGTTGGCCCACTCGAGCTTGGCGAGCACCCTCGACGGCGAAGCCTTCGCCACGGACCGTAACTCGATGAGCGGGGTGCCCCCGATCCCCCCGAGCACGCCCTCCCCGACGGTGCCATGAGACGGCTGCTGGGCCACGGCTTGCCCCCTTCGTCGCGTCTCCCGAGAGGCCGCATCTTACGACGGGGCAGTCGGCGGTGGCGGGCGTCGTCCGGGAGGGCCGCCCGGCCTGCGCGGCCCGCCTAATGGCCGGCGAGCAAGCGGCCGGCGGTTGCCAGCCCGAGACCCAAGACAAGGATGCGAAACACCACCGGCGGCAGGCGCCGGGCGAGGCGCGCCCCGAAGTACCCGCCGATCAGGCTCGAGCCCGCCAGCAAGCCGGCGTCCTCCCAGGCCACATGAGCGGCCACAAGGAACACGACGGCAGCGGCGCTGTTGGCGACGAGCGAGACGACGAGGCGCAGCCCGTTCGTCCGCACGAGCTTGTCCGGCACGGTGAGGCCGAAGAGCGCCAGGAGGATGACGCCGAGGCCGGCGCCGAAGTAGCCGCCGTAGACCGAGCCGAGCAGCGTGCCGAAGGCGGCCACGCCGAGATGGCCGTCGCTCGCCGCGCCGAGGCGCCGCAGCCATCGCAGGACGAGCGGCTGCAGGGCGAAAAGCAGGCAGGCGGCAAGGACGAGGTAGGGGGCGAGAGTCCGGAAGGCGCTCCCCGGCGTCGCGAGGAGGAGGATGCTCCCAGCGGTTGCGCCGACGAGCGCCGCCGACGACAGGACCGTCAATCGGCGCTTGGCCTGCTCGTGCACCTCGGCGCGGAAACCCGCCAAACCCCCGAGGTAACCCGGCCAGATGCCGATTGTGGAGGTGATGTTCGCCTTCAGCGCCGGCACGCCCACGGCCAGCAGCGCAGGGAACGACACGAGCGTCCCGCCGCCGGCCACACCGTTGACCGTGCCGGCGCCGAGCCCGGCGGCGACGAGCAGGACGACGTCGCCGGCTGACAGGGCGGTCACGCGGAGATTCTGCCCCGCTCCTCACATCCCGACGGGATCCGGCCGGCGCCGCGCCGCGCCAGGGACGCGACCGGTCCCCCCGAGGAAAGGAGGTGCTCCACGAGGACCGTTTCTACTACCGGCTCGCCTGACTAGGGTGCCAAACGTGCCCGAATCGCCCCCGACCGCCCGCTTCCGGACACCCGACGGCTCCGAGGTCGCCGTGCACGACCTCGGCGGGTCGGGCGAGCCGCTCGTCATGGCGCACGCCACCGGGTTTCACGCCATGGTCCTTGCCGAGCTCGCCCGCCACCTCGGATCCTTCCACTGCTACGGCCTCGATCTGCGGGCACACGGCTGCTCGCGGGCGGCCGAGAGCTGGGGCGGCAAGTGGGCAGGTTTCGCCAGCGACCTGCGCAGCGTCGTCGACGGGCTCGGGCTGGAGCAGCCGTACGCTTTCGGCCACTCCTGCGGAGGAGCTGCCCTGCTGCTGGCCGAGGAGGCGGCCGCGGGCACGTTCCGGCACCTGTACTGCTACGAGCCGATCGTCACCCCGGTGATGGAGCCGCTCCCGCCCAACTTCGACAACCCGCTGTCGCTTGGCGCCGCCCGCCGCCGGGAGCGCTTCGCCACCAAGGGCGAGGCCCTCGCCAACTACGCCTCGAAACCCCCCCTCGACATCCTCGATCCCGCCGTCCTGCGGGCCTACGTCGAGCACGGCTTCGAGTTCGAGGCCGACGGTACCGTGCGCCTTCGGTGCCGGCCCTCCGACGAGTCGAGGATCTTCGCAAACGCCGTCGGGCACGACGCCTTCGCCAGGCTGCCGACCGTTGGCTGCCCGGTCGATCTCGCCTGCGGACATCTCACCGACAGTTTTGGCAGGGACGTGCAGGTGGCGCTGCACGAACGGCTGTCATCCGCCGGCGTCGCCTCCCGTCTCACGGTCTTCGACGAGCTGGGGCACTTCGGCCCCATGGAGCGACCGGAGATCGTCGCCGCCGCCATGGTGGCCGCATTCTCGTCCCCGCCATCGGCGGAAAGAGCCGTCGCGCCGTCGTTGCCCGCGTGACGGCGGGGTTGGCGCCTCCTCCCAATCGACGGGCTCAGCCGACGGCCGGGCCTTCGGAGCGCTCGGCTGCAAGCCTCTGCTGCAACTTGGCGTCCTTGGCGCGAACCTCCGCCGCCGTGCGGACGGCGAGCTCGTCGAGCCGGTCCCCGAGGTCCGGATCGCCGATCGCCAGCATCCGTACGGCGAGCAGCCCGGCGTTGCGGGCGCCGTCGATGGCGACGGTGGCGACCGGAACGCCTTTCGGCATCTGCACGATCGAGAGGAGCGAGTCGAGACCGTCCAGCTTCGGGAGGGCGATCGGGACGCCGATGACGGGGACACGGGTGACGGCGGCGATCACGCCCGGCAGGTGGGCAGCACCGCCGGCCCCGGCGATGATGACCTGAATCCCACCTGCAACGGCCGAGCGGGCGTAGCTGAGCGTCTCCTCGGGCGTTCGATGGGCAGAGAGCACGCGCATCTCCCACTCGACGGCGAACTCTTCCAACGCTTCGGCCGCTTGTCGCATGATGGGCAGGTCGGAGTCGCTTCCCATGACAATGGCGACACTCATCGGGACCGTATTCCTTTCACGGGCGGGTCGGGCAGCGGGGAGAGGGCCTTGACGAGCTTGCCGATGATGAGGCCCACGAGGGCACCGGCGGCGACGTCGGAGGCGTGGTGGATGCGGACGTGGATGCGGCTGGTCGCCACGACAGTGGCGAGGGCGTAGTAGAGCGGAGCCAGATCGTCACCGTCAGAGAGGAGCGTGGCCGCACAGAAAGCGGCCGTGGCGTGCCCGCTCGGGAAGCTGGAGGTGAGAGGTTGGCGAAACGGCAGCGGGTGGGTCATCGGCTCGAGCGGTCTCCGGCGTTGGAAGACGGACTTGAGCCCCACGTTGACGAGGACGGACTCGGTCCCGATGGCCACGATCGCTCGCAGGGCCGCCCGCTCGTCGTTCGGTCGACCCCGTAGGGCTCGCAGCAACGCCAGGACCGCCCAGATCAGGCCGAAGTCGCCCAGGGCCGAGGCCGTGTAGAAGATGCGATCGGCCACGGGGCTACCCCGCAAATTCGTGAACCAGCCGTCGACGCGCTCGTCTATCTCCTCGACCTTGGAACGAATGCTCAAAGGCGGCCGTGATCGGACGAAGGTCAAGCCGGAAGCGTAGCGGCCGGCAGGCCGGCCGAGCCTCCCATTCGCGTGGGCGGCACCTGTGCGGCGGCCCGCTCCGGGTCGCCGCCGAAGGCGGGGCAGTACTCCTGGAAGGAGCACCACCTGCAGAGGGCTGACGGGTTAGGGCGGAAGTCCGAGCGCTCACACGCCCGCTCGATCGCCGCCCAGACGGCCCTCGCCCGCTGGTGCACGCCGCGGAGGGACTGGTCGGTGGCGTCGGCCGACACGACCACGCGGTCGCGCAGGTACATGAGGCGCACGACGGCCGGACGGGTGCCGAGCACCTGCTCGCACAAGAAGGCGTACAGCTGCACCGACGACAGCCGCGAACGCGACTGCTCCGCCCGCGGGGCCCTGCCCGTCTTGTAGTCGACGACGGCGAGCGACCCGTCGGGCAGGCGGTCGAGCCGGTCGATGATCCCCCGCAACGTCATCCCGTCCACCTCTACTTTGAGGTCGAGCTCGAGCCCGACCGGGGTGACGGCATTCGGGTCCTCGAGCTCGAAGTAGCGGTCGATGAGCGAAGAGGCGTCGCGCAGGAACGTGGCCAGCTCGTCCTCCGGCAGTGCGAGCTCGACGACATCGGCCGACTCGCGCATCTCGTCCCAAGCCCTCAACAGAGCCGATTCCGCCTCCAGGCGGTCGCGGTCTCCCGCCTCCCGCTCGGAGAAGAGCAGCTGCAGCGCACGGTGGACGAGCGTGCCCTTCACGGCCTGCGGCGAGGCCACCTCCGGGAGCCGCTCGACAACGGAGAAACGAAAGGACAGCGGACAGCTAGTGAAGGCGCTGATCTTCGAAGGCGTGAGGGTGGAGGGGAGGGGGAACGACATCTCCCGCAACGCTACGTCGGGGTTGTGTCAAAGTCGCGGATGCCGGAGCCTGTCGACATGCCGATGCCGGGATGCCATGGGCCCCGGTCGCGGCAGGCACTCAGATCTGCCTCGGAGGGGTGCTCGACCTTGTTCCGCGCGCCCAGACTGACCGTACAGCGCTTGCACGGTCGCGGCAGGCACTCAGATCTGCCTCGGATGGACGCCGGGCCTCGTTCCGCGCACCCAACCTGACCGTACGCAGCCTCGCAGGGCGTCGGGCCCTTTCGCGCGCCCAGACTGACCGCACACGGCCTGCACGGTCGCGGCCGGCACTCAGATCGGCCTGGGGGAACGCCGGGCCTCGTTCCGCGCGCCCAACCGACCGGCACGGAGCCGGCCTCACGCCGGCGTCGAGACCGCCGAGGGCGCCAGCAGCCGGACCGCCTCCCGCGAGCTCACACCGAAGGGGAGCGGCATCAACACGGGCACCGTCACCCCGTTGGCAACGTAACGCTCGACATGGGCGCGGCACTCGGCCGGCGTGCCGTGCACGACGAGATCGTCGACCACGGCGTCGGGTATCGCCTCCACGGCGCCCTTGCGATCTCCCGCCCGCCAGAGGTCCCACATCGCCTGCAGCTGCGGGCCGCGTCCGAGCCACTGCTGGAACAAGCGGTACACCTCGACGTTCAAGTAGGCGGCGATGAGCACCTTGGCTGCCGAGCGCACGGCGACGGCGTCCTCGGTCGGGCACACGTAGATGCGCGCCACGACCTCCTTGCCCGCTCCCACCTCGGGAACGATCCGCTTGACGTCCTCAGCCGACAGCCAGTTGATGATCGTGCCGTCTCCGAGGCGGCCGGCGAGCCGCAGCATGCCCGGCCGCAGCGCCGCCACGAGGATGGGCGGCACGACCGCCGGTGGCCGCTCCAGGCGAAACCCCTTGACACTGAACGTGTCGTAGTCCTCCGTCACCTTCTCGCCGGCGAGGGCGGCCTTCAAGAAACGCACCATGTCCCGGTTCCGCTTGTACGGCTCGGCGAAGGGAATGCCGTTCCAGCGCTCGACGATGACGTCCGACGACGAGCCGAGGCCGAACTGGAAGCGTGCGGGCGCCGCCTCGGCGAGCGTGGCGACGCACATCGCCAAGGTGGCGGGCCCTCGCGTGAACGACGGCACGATGGCCGTGCCGAGGCGCAGCTCGGGCACCCAGGCGGTCGCCATCGCCAAGGGCACGAAGCCGTCCGTGGCGCTCGCTTCCGCCGACCAGACGTCGCTGTAGCCGAGGGCGTGTATCTCCTCGATCAGCTCACGCTGCTCGCAGAGCGGTGTGCGGTCGTAAGGGATGGTGACGCCGTACCGGCTCATGGGCCGCATCCTACCGAGCAGGCCTCGCACTGGCCGGAAGCCGGAGGGCCTGACCAGCGGCGCCGCCCGCTACCTTTCGTACTGTGACGACCCTCGCCGAGCGTCTCGGGTTCCAAGCCGACGACCGCCTCCTCATCGTCAACTGCGACGACCTCGGCAGCTCGCAGGCCGCCAACACGGCCGTCTACGACGCTTTGCGCAACGGGGTGGGCACTTCCGCCTCCCTCATGGTCCCCTGCCCCTGGGCGCGGGGCGCCGCCGCCGAGTACCGCGGAGAGGACGTCGGCGTGCACCTGACGCTCAATGCCGAGTGGGACCTCTACCGCTGGGGGCCGATCACCCAGGCGCCGTCGTTGCTCGACGGGGACGGGGGGTTTCCGCGGACGATCACCGACGTCTTCGAGCACGCCGACCTCGACGAGGTCCGACGGGAGCTGCGTGCCCAGATGGAACGGGCGATCCTTTGGGGCTTCGACGTGAGCCACGTGGACTCTCACATGGGGACCTTGCAGCTGCGACCCGAGTTCTTCGATATCTACCTCGACCTCGCCGACGAGTTCCGGCTGCCGCTGCGGCTCTCGGGCGCCGAGACGGAGCGACGGATCGGGTTCCCGTTCCGGGCGCTCGCGACCGAGCGCGGGGTCGTGTTCCCCGACCACTTCCTTTTCGTGCCCGGCAACGGCGTCGGCAGCCGGGCGACCATCTCGCAGGCGATCGCCGACCTCCGACCGGGCGTGACCGAGGCCTATCTCCATCCCGCCATGGACACGCCGGAGTTGCGCGCCATGTCGCCCGACTGGAGGGACCGGGTCGCCGACCACGCCTGGCTGCTCGACCCGAACGGGCTCCGCGCCGACCTCGAGCGGGCCGGGGTGAGACTCACCGGCTTTCGGGAGCTGCGCGAGCTCATGAGGTCAGAGACCCCCACGTAGCTCGCTCTCGATCGGGCCCGAACGGGCCTTCAGGACGTCACAGCACCGCTGACGGCGAACAACGCCGTGCGCCCGATGCCCTTCAGGCGCTTGGCGGGCACAGGCTGCCAGGAGAACTCGAGTCGATCGGCGAGCAGGTCGTGAATCTCCTGGGACACGACAACCGTCGAGGGCCGGGCGACGTCGACGATCCGGGAGGCGAGGTTCACGACAGGGCCGAAGAAGTCACCACCGTGGGAGAGGACCGGGCCCTGGGCAAGGCCGGCGCGGGCCTGCGGGACGGAGTCGTCGTCGTGGAACGTCCGTACGAGGTCGACGGCGATCGCCGTCGCCTCGTCGGCTGCGTCCGTCACGAACATGACCTCGTCGCCGATCATCTTGATGACGCGCCCGCCACTGTCGGTCACACGGTCGTAGACGATCGTCTCGAAGCGGTCGATGAGCTCCCCAAGCTGCTCCTCGGCGATGTCCTCGGTGACGGCCGTGAAGCGCACGAGATCGACGAAACCCACCGTCACGGTCACCGGCCGCCCGATCTGGCCCGGATCGGCGAGCTTGCGCCACAGGGCGGCCTGCAGCTGGCGTCGGTACACGTAGCCGATGAGACGGTCGATTTCCTCTCTGCCCGGGCCGCTCAGGCCCTGCACGATCTCCTCCTCGCTCATGCCGGCGCTGATGCGATCGTGCAGGTTGGAGACGATGTTGTCGCTCACGACCTCGGCCACGCGAGAGAGCGACGCGGCCATCATGCGCGCCTGGTATACGACCTCGGTCATCTCGGCGACGTCGGTCATCGCCTGCGCCGCCATCTGCAGAGCAGCGAGGTCGTCCTCGCCGTAGACGGCGGCCTCGTCGGGCGCCGGCGTGAAACCCATCGCCCGCCAGAGTCGCCGCGCCACCTCGACGTCGACGCCCGCGGCTTGCGCCAGCTCGCGGGTCGTATACGTCGGCTTGGCGGGGAACAGCTGGTGGTCCAAGGCGAGCAGAGGCACCCAGGCCGGCCCGGTGCCGGCGTCGCCGGCGTCGCGGGAGGCCGAGTCGCCGGCGGGAGCCGGATGGCCCGAATCCGCCGGTGGGGGAACTTCGGGCACCGTCTGTGTCACCTCACCAGTCTGCCAGCCCTCGACGCCCCTGCCCTGCTGCGGGTTCTACGGCGGCTCCCGCGGCTGCGCCCTCGGCCGGCGGGGCTCCTCTCGACCGCGCGCTGACGGGTTACGGCTAGGTGCCGGCGACGCGCGACGCCGCCCGCACCCGACGCCATCGGGCATCGGGACGGGCGGCGTCGCCCCCTTGCTCGGGAGCGGTCTCGTTCAGAACTCGGTGATCGCCAGGATCTCGGTCTGCAACGCCTTGTACTCGGCCGAGTTCGTGATGGGAAGCAGCGACATGAGCTTGGCCATGTTGCCCGTGACGCGCACGCGTCCCTGCATGAAAGCGGCGTTGGCGTCGAGCTCGCCCTTCTGGATGCGCATGGCGTCCTCGTAGCTCTGCGTCAAGGTCACCTCGGCGTCGGGCAGCTCGCCCAGCTGGCTCTCGAGGAGCTTGCCGTTCTCGAGCACCCAGTAGTACTTGATGTCGCCGTCGGGGCTGCCCGTGATGACGTACTGCATACGGGCCGTCGCCCCGGGCCGTTCCGGCTGGGTCTCGGAGAGCGTCCTGCCCTCGTCGAGCCACTCTTGAGTGAGCCACTTCGCCATGTCGTTCCTCCTGATGGACGGGTCGTACCCGACCCTGACAGTCGAGATCGTACGAGGCCAGGATGTTAGGCGTCCTGGGCTCGTCGCGCCTATCCCGGTTCCGGCCGGTCTGCCCGCCTTGCGATGCGGTTCGGGACGGCTCTCAGCGGTCGGCGGTCACCCGCAGGCCGGCGAACACGTCCGCCTCCGGCAGCTCTGTCCTCACTCGGTTGCGGGCGAGCACGTAGTCGTCGAAGGGGTGGATCGTCTGCTGCACCTCGGGTGGAAGCCCGAACCAGAACGTCGAGGCCGGGTCGACCTGGGAGGCGTGAGCCAACAACGCCAGGCGGCGGATGTCGCCGAATCCCGTGATGTCGATGGACGTCGTGATCCGATCGTCCTCGCCCGGACGGTCGAGCCAGCGCTCGTCAAAGGGTGACTCGAGGCCGAGCTCGAGGAACTTGGCGTGCGTGGCGAGGACGCGTTTCTTCGACCAGACGGTGTAGTAGAGCTTCAGCGGCTTGTAGGGATCCCCGGCCTCAGGAAAGGCGTCCGGGTCGCCGGCGGCATCGAAGGCCGCCACCGAGATCTCGTGCACGCGGATGTGGTCCGGGTGCGGGTAGCCGCTGTGGTCGTCGCCGTAGGTGATGATCACCTGCGGCCTCGTCCGCCGGATCTCCCGCACCAGCTTGCCGACGGCCTCCACGAGCGGCGCGGACGCGAAGCTCGCTGGGTTGGCGTTGGCTTCGGAGTCAGGCATGCCGGAGTCGCGATAACCGAGAAGGACGAGCTCGTCGTAACCGATGATCTCGACGGCCACCGCCAGCTCGCGCGCCCGCACGGCGGCGATGTCGGCCTTGACCTCGGGCGTGTCCATTGCCGGGTTCAAGATGTCACCCTCTTCGCCGCCGGTGCAGGTGACAAGAACGGTGTGGACGCCGTCGGCGTGGTACTTGGCGACCGTCCCCGCTCCCTTGGACGCTTCGTCATCAGGGTGGGCGTGGACACTGAGGAGGCAGAGTCGCTCGTCCATCGCCGTGACGCTATCGTCCGCTCAGGGCCGCCCTACACTGCTATTGCTGCCGGATCGCTGCCGGAACGTAGAGAGGAAGGCGCGCATGGGTGTAATGAAGCGGCTCACGGGCATTGTTCAGGCCAAGGCGAACAAGGTCATGGACCGCGTCGAGGATCCGCGCGAGACCCTCGACCTGTCGTATGAGAAGCAACTCGAGCAGCTCCAGCAGGTCCGCCGGGGCGTGGCGGATGTCGCCACGGCCCGCAAGCGCATCGAGCTGCAGGCACAGCAGCTGCAGCAGAGCGCCGCCAAGCTGCAGGACCAGGCGCGCCAGGCCCTAGCCCAGAACCGGGAGGACCTTGCCCGCGAGGCACTCGGCCGCCGGGCGGCCATCTCGACGCAGCTCGAGGGTCTGAAGACCCAGCACGACCAGCTCGTCGAGCAGGAGTCCAAGCTCGTCGCCACGACCCAGGCGCTGCAGGCTCGCGTCGAGTCCTTCCGCACGCAGAAGGAGACGCTGAAGGCCTCCTACACGGCTGCGCAGGCGCAGACACGCATCGGCGAAGCCGTCTCCGGCATCTCGGAGTCGATGACCGACACCGGCCTCGCCATGCAGCGGGCACAGGACAAGATCGCCCAGATGCAGGCACGAGCCGGCGCCGTGGACGAGCTGCTCGCATCCGGCACGCTCACGGACCTCTCCGGCTCGTCCGACCCGCTGCAGGCCGAGCTCGACAAGGCGAGCGCCCAGTCCCAGGTCGAGCTCGAGCTCGCCCAGATGAAGGGTCAACTGGCCCCGCCCGCGCCGAGCGGCGCCCTGGCGACCGGGACGCCCGCGGCGGCCCCCGCCGCGGAAGCCGAGGAGGCCGAGGAGGACGAAGGAGCAGCCCCGGAGGACGCCGAGACCGTCGATGCCCTCCCGCAGCCACCCGCCTCGACCGCAGCGCCGGCCGCCTCGACCGCAGCGCCGGCCGCGGACACGCCCGCCGAAGGGGACACGGCGGCGAGCGACGACCTCTTCTCACTCGGCTCGGAAGGAGGCCATTCGTGATCGTGCGCATCCTCGAAGAGGGCCAGTACGAGGTACCCGATTCCGAGCTCGCCTCCCTCGAGGCGCTCGACGCCAAGCTGTCAGAGGCAATCGAGGGGAACAACGCGGAGAGCTACTCGGAGGTGCTCTCCCAGCTGGCCGACCGGATCCGCTCGAGCGGAACGGCCGTCGAGCCCAGCACCATCGTGACATCTGAGCTGACGATCCCCCATCCGGGGACGTCGCTCGACGAGATGAAACGGCTCCTTGCCTCCGGGGACGCCGTCGAGGTCTGATACGTCATGAGTCGTGGCAAGTTCCCCGCCGACCACGGGCTGACCGCCCGCATGGTCTCGACGATGTTCCTTCTCGGGCTCGTCTATGCCGTCGCCGTCACGGCGGCCCTCTTCGCCGGTGCCCAGATCGACGTCGTCGTGGCCATCGCCGCCATCTTCCTCATCATCCAGTTCTTCTTCTCCGACAAAATCGCCCTCTGGTCGATGAAGGGTGAGATCGTCACACCGCAGCAGTCGCCCCAGCTGCACGCGATCGTCGACCGGCTCTGTGCCCTCGCCAACATGCCCAAGCCGAAGGTGGCCATCGCCCACAGCGACATACCGAACGCCTTTGCTACCGGTCGCACCCAGAAAGCGGCCGTGCTGTGCGTGACCGAGGGCATCCTCCGCCGCCTCAGCCCGGAGGAACTGGAGGCCGTGCTCGCGCACGAGCTCTCCCACGTCGCCCACCGCGACGTGGCCGTCATGACGATCGCCAGCTTCCTCGGCATCCTCGCCGGCCTCGTGACCCGCATGCTGACCTGGGGGGTCCTCCTCGGGGGCGGCCGCGGAGGCGGTCGCAACAACCAGGCCGGTGGCCCTCTCATCCTCGTCGAGCTGGCGGCGCTCCTCTTTGCGGCCGTCATCTACGTGATCAGCTTCCTGCTCGTGCGGGCCCTCTCCCGCTATCGCGAGCTGGCGGCCGACCGCTCCGGGGCCATCCTCATCGGCCAGCCGAGGTTGCTCGCCAACGCCCTCGTGAAGGTCACGGGCGAGATCGGGCGCATCCCGACGCGGGACCTACGCACCGCCCAGGCGTTCAACGCCTTCTTCTTCGCTCCCGCCCTCACCCGGGGCAGCAGCGTCGCCAACCTCTTCGCCACCCACCCGACCCTCGAAGTCCGCCTCGAGCAGTTGGCGAAGCTCGAGGCGTCCATGGGCCGCACGGCCTGATCATCGGCTCTCCGTGTGAAGCTCTTCGACATCCTCGCCGGCAGGACGAAGCCCGCGCAGGCCGACCTCGAAGCGCTCTTCGGCCTCCCGAGCGCCTTCATCACCCTCGAGGCGAGCGAGGCGCTCGTGCCCACCGGTGAAGGCGGTGTGTGCTACAAGCCCTCGGCCGGGCAGAGCTTCGCGCACACGACCGAGGAGATGGAGTCGCTCCTCGGGCTCGGCGGTGGGCCCACGAAGGTTCGCGAGGAGACCGACCAGTACGGCTTCCACTGGGTCGTCATCGGGGCCGGGAGCGAGCCCAGCGACCCTGAGGCGCTCGTCAACCAGGTTCACCTCGTGAACACGACGCTGCAGGAGCAAGGCTTCGGACCTCAGCTGCTGTGCTCGGTCTTCGGCTTCCGCCCGAGTGCTGCCGCCGCCGGGTCAGGGGCGACGGTGTACCTCGTCTACCTCTACAAACGGGGCACGTTCTACCCCTTCGTCCCCCTCCCCGGCAGGGAGCAGCGCGACGTTGCCACCGAACTGAGGCTCGGCAACGTGCTCGCCGAGGACCTGAAGATCGAGAAGGACAAGGCCAACTGGATGGCCCTCTGGGGCCTGCCGGTTCACTGAGGCGCCGGCGCTCACCCAGGCCCTGTCCCCCGGCGGCCTCGCCGGGGCGTCCGTGGTCGGCGAACCGGGCGACCGTAGCTGGAGGCGTAACCCGGGCGCTCCTGCGGGGGGATGTACCCGCCCCCCGGGCGCCAGGGGTCCCATGCCGGCTCGGCCGAGGCGAGATAGTCGCTCCCAAGGGCGACGATGCGGGCCGGATCGATCTCACTGCGCCCGTCACCACCCGGGCGGAGGTGGGTGACGATGGCCCCGACATCGTCCGCCTCCCAGGCGAGACCGGACGGCTCCTCTGCTGTCAGGCACGCTGCCAGCGGGCCCAGATCCGGCCGCAGGGGCAGGCGGCGACTCACCGTCTTCACCCATCCCTCGTAGCGCAGGTAGCACTCGCACCACGGGCCGTCGAAGGCGATGACCCGGCTGGCTGCGGTCGCCGAGTGCAGGGCGGCGGCGTGCACGGGCAGGCCCCCCTCGGCGCCGGGTAGTCGCCCGCCCGATGAACGAGGCGAGCGAGCTCGGGCGACGACGGCGAGGTCGAGCTCGGGATGCTCGGTGATGGTCACCTCGCCCCCTTCGATGGCGGCGCGGCCGAGCTCGAGCTCACGAAGCTGGCCGGCGAAGTAGGCCTCGAAACGCCCCGCATGCTCGACCAGCTCCCCCATCCGCGGCAGGACCGCCTGGTAGCGCTCGGAGGTGCCCGCGCCGGCGCCTGCCTCTGCCTCCGCCAGGGGCGCGATCGCAAAGGCGATGCGGGCAGCTTCCGTCGCGTCCACGACGCCGAAGTCCCCGCAGGTGGCCACGGCCGCCAGCAGGTCGGCGCGGGCGAAGGCCGCCTCCGGATCGACGAGGGCGAACACCGAGACGAGCCCGTCTTCGTCGAAATGGTCGTTCGTGACGGCTTCGGCCAGGCGTCCGCGGCCGATGGCCCGGCGGAGAGCACTGGAGCCGCTCACCGGGCCTCGTCCCCCGCTCGAGACCACCAGCCTCAGGTACGCGAACACGATGGAGGCGGAGACGTCGCGGGCGAGCTCCGGCGGCGTGGGGCTCTGCGGCCAGTGCGAGAGCGTCAGCACAGAGGACGGGCGGGCCGCCCCGTCGACCATCACATGCGGGCGCTCATCGAGAGACTCGTACGGCTCGTACGGCAGGGCAGGCAGGCGAGGCGACTCCCGAACCATCGGCATCCCGACGACGAGCCGCTTGCGCTCAGCCTTCGAGGGCGACGTCGTCGAGGAGGTCGGCGAACTTGCGCTGGGCCGCCTCCCGCCGCGTGGGCACGTGCTCGCTGGGGACCTCGACGCGCTCGTAGCGCTTCAGCACCTGACGGGCCACCGTCACGCGGTGGACCTCGTCGGGGCCGTCGTAGATGCGGGCAGCCCGGGCGGCCCGGTACATGTGCTCGAGCGGCATGTCGGTCGAGAAACCCAGGCTCCCGTGCACCTGGATCGCCCGGTCGATCACGTTGTAGAGCACCTGGGCACCGTAGAACTTGATGAGGGCGATCTCGACACGGGCAGCCTCGGGCCCTTCGGTGTCCATCTTCCAGGCGGCGTGCAGCGTCATGAGGCGGGCGGCCGTCATCTCGGCGAGCGAGTCCGCCACCCAGTTCTGCACGGTCTGCTTCTCGGCGAGGTAGGAGCCGTGGGTATAGCGGGAGACGGCGCGCTCACACAGCATGTCGAACGCCCGTTGGCTCTGGCCCAGCCAGCGCATGCAGTGGTGGATGCGGCCGGGGCCGAGGCGCTGCTGGGCGAGGCGGAAACCGTCGCCTTCGTTACCCACGAGGTTCCCGTAAGGCACGCGCACGTCCCGGTAGATGACCTCGGAGTGGGCCCCGAACTTCCCGAAGTGCTCGGTCGGATCCTCCATCGTGGAGACGTCGCGCACGATCTCCACGCCGGGGGTCTTCGCCGGCACGAGGATCATCGAGGAGCCCTGGTAGGGGTGCACGTCGGGGTTCGTCACCGCCATCACGAGGAGGACGTCGGCCACCGAGCCGTTGGACGTGAACCACTTGTGACCGTTGATGACCCACTCGTCGCCGTCACGTACGGCGAGCGTGGAGAGCAGTTTCGGGTCGGCGCCCGCCCCCGGTTCGGTCATGGAGAAAGCAGAGCGGATCTCCCCGGCCAGCAACGGCTCGAGCCAGTCGGCGCGTTGATCCTCCCGCCCGGTCGACTTGATCCCGATGGCGATCAGCTCGGCGTTGCCCGAGTCCGGGGCGTTGTTGCCGAAGGCCACGGGCCCGTAGGGAGTCTGGCCGAGGATCTCGTGCATGAGCCCGAGCTTCACCTGCCCGAAACCCTTCCCCCCGAGCTCCGGCGGCAGATGGGCGGCCCACAGCCCGCGGCGCTTGGCTTCTTCCTGCACCGGGGCGAGGGCTCGGCGGAGCTGGGCGGGCGAGAGCGGGAGGGTTTCGAGGGGAATGAGCTCGTCGCGGACTATCTGGCGCATCCAGTCGAGCTGCTCGGCGAATCCCGGTTCGGTGGAAAAATCCCAGGCCACGGTTTGCTTCCTCCTCGTCGGCTCCTCGTCGGCTCCCCGGCGGGCTGGCACGGACCGGTGCTCGCCGGGTTTCCTGGCAGGATGACTCACGTGGACCGTATCGGAATCGTGGACACCATGTTCGCCC
>DASPSK010000013.1:0-20499 GCA_035623975.1 Acidimicrobiales bacterium
GTGACCGAACCGACGAGCTGCTCGGCTTCGGGGTCGCCCGAGGCGGCTCCGAGCACGACGCCGCCCGCCCTCGCCGCCTCGCCGAGGTCCGTGCGCACGATGAAGCCGTCGCGCGTCACCACGAGGCCCGCACGCCCGTCGAAGCCGTCGAGGAAGCGCTCGGCCGTGGGGCTCAGGCCGGCCCCCCCGGCCGCGCCGTCCACGACCGGCGCGAAACGCTCCAGGCCGAGCTGGCCGATGCGGCTGTAGCGCCAGGCATCCTCGTCGCCGGTCGGGATCGGAGCGCCGGCAAAGCGCTCGAGCGCCTCGCTTCGGCGTCCTTCAAGCCAGCTTGGGCCCCCAAGTTGCCGGGCGGCTGCCGCGCTGAAGGCGCTCAGGTCTTGCTCGGTGGTGCTCAGGGCGAGAAGGCTCCTCGGTCGACGGCCTGCGGCGACGGCATGCTACCGGCCCCCCTCAGCGGCCAAAACGCCTCCACCACCACTGCGGATCGCGCGCATGGGCGTGGAAGTGGTCGGGAATCTGGCGCATCACCCGGTCGACGGAGAAGGCGTCGGCACCGAAGCGGGCGGCGGCCACCCGCTCGAGCTCGGCGATCATGTGATCGACCTCCGCCGCCGGCGGCACCGCCCCGTGCCGCTTCCAGACGACCATCGGGACGTCGCAGACTTCGCAGTCAGCCACCCAGCAGACGTCGTCCTCGAAGTGCCAGGGCGTGATCCGGGCCGCCTCGCACAGGTCGCAGTCGGCCATCGCTGGCAGGTTAGGGAGCCCGAGGTCGCCTTCGGTCGTCGCCTGCGAGCGTGCCCGAAGGCGGTACGGTTCCCCCGTGGCAGATCGCGACGACCGACAGGAGGCCTCCGTCCTCTCACTCGAGCGGGACGGGCACGTGGCCACGATCTTCCTCGACCGGCCCGAGAAGCGCAACGCCATGGGCATGCCCTTCTTCGCCCAGCTCCCCCGGGTCATGGAGGAGCTCGGTCGAGACGACGAGGTGCGGGCGGTCGTGATGGCCGCACGCGGCCCGGCCTTCTCCGTCGGCCTCGATCTGACCGCCCTTGCCGCCGTCGGCGCCGACACCCATGAGGGCGAGCCGGCATCGGCCGCCACCGTGGCACGCCGCATCCACGCCGACGTCCTCCGCCTGCAGGGCGCCATCAGCTCGGTGGCCGACTGCCCGAAGCCCGTCGTCGCCGCCATCCACGGCTGGTGCATCGGCGGCGGGGTCGATCTCACCTCCGCCTGCGACATCCGCCTGTGCTCGGCCGATGCGATCTTCTCCGTCCGCGAGACACGCATGGCCATGGTGGCCGACATCGGCAGCCTGGCGCGCCTGCCCGAGCTCATGCCGTACGGGTACGTGGCCGAGCTCGCCTACACGGGCAAGGACGTCGACGCCGCGAGGGCGGAGCGGATGGGTTTCGTCAATGCGGTCCTCCCGGACGCGGAGGCGACCCTGCGGGCCGCCCGAGAGCTGGCCGGTGAGATCGCCGCCAACTCCCCCCTCGCCGTGCAGGGCGCCAAGGCCGTGCTCGCCGAAGGGCGACGGGCCCGCGTGGAGGCGAGCCTGCGCTTCGTGGCGGCATGGAACGCCGGCCAGCTGCGCTCGGACGACCTGACCGAGGCGGTCACGGCGTTCTTCGAGCGGCGGCCACCGAAGTTCAGCGGCGGCTGAGGCTCACCGCTGCCGTCGGCGCCTCGGCGTCACTTCTTCCGGCGGCGCAGGAAGCCCTTCTGCCTCTGCTCGCGTTCGCGCGCCTCGGCCAGCGCACTCGGAGCGACCTGCTCGACGACGCTCTCGGCGGCATCGAGGAGGCTGGCGATCTCGTCGCCGGGCAGGGTCGGCTCCTCCCCGACCGCCGGCTCGACGAGCTTGCCGTGCGTCCAACCGGCATCGGCGAACCTCCGCTCGTAGCACGGGCAGTCCGCCGGGCAGCGCCAAGGGGCCTCCGGCGCGAGGTCGAGAACACAGAACCGCGCCACCTCGCCGGACGCGTACGTCCGCGACTGGAAGTGCTTGCACTCCTCTCGCATCGGCATGGTGACCTCAAGCTCAGCCGACGGACCCGTCCATCTGCAACTCGATCAGCCGGCTCCACTCGACGGCGTACTCCATCGGGAGAGTGCGCGTGACGGGTTCGATGAATCCGTTGACGATCATGCCCATGGCCTGGTTCTCTGACAGCCCGCGGCTCATGAGGTAGAAGAGCTGGTCGTCGCCGACCTTCGAGACCGTCGCCTCGTGGCCGATCTGGGCGTCCCTCTCGGAGACCTCGATGTAGGGCTTCGTCTCTGACGCCGACGCCTCGTCGAGGATGAGGGCGTCGCAGCGCACGAACGACTTCGAGTGGCGGGCGCCTTCGTCGACGTGCACCTTGCCCCTGTAGGTGGCGTTGCCCCCGTCCTTCGAGATCGACTTCGACACGATCGTCGAGGTGGTCTCGGGGGCGGAGTGGAACATCTTCGCCCCGGTGTCCTGCTGCTGATGAGCACCGGCGTAGGCGACCGAGAGCACTTCGCCGGAAGCCTTCGGCCCCATCAGGTAGACGGACGGGTACTTCATCGTCAGGCGCGACCCGATGTTGCCGTCGATCCACTCCACGTGTGCCTCGGCCTCGGCGCGGGCGCGTTTGGTGACGAGGTTGTAGACGTTCGAGGACCAGTTCTGGATCGTCGTGTAGGTGATGCGGCTGCCGGGCAGGGCGACGAGCTCGACGACAGCCGAGTGAAGCGAGTCGGTCGAGTAGACGGGGGCGGAGCAGCCCTCCACGTAGTGGACCTGCGAGCCCTCGTCGGCGATGATGAGAGTCCGCTCGAACTGCCCCATGTTCTCGGCGTTGATGCGAAAGTACGCCTGTAGCGGCATGTCGACCTTGACGCCCGGCGGGACATAGATGAACGAGCCGCCCGACCAGACGGCCGAGTTGAGGGCGGCGAACTTGTTGTCGTTCGGCGGGATGATCTTCCCGAACCACTTCCGCACGATGTCGGGGTACTCGCGCACGGCCGTGTCCATGTCGCTGAAGAGCACGCCGAGGCGCTCGAGGTCCTCGCGGTTGCGGTGGTAGACGACCTCGGACTCGTACTGGGCGGTCACGCCGGCGAGGTACTTGCGCTCGGCCTCAGGGATTCCGAGCTTGTCCCAGGTCGACTTGACCGAGTCCGGCAACTGGTCCCAGTTGTTGACCTGCTTGTCGATCGGCTTGATGTAGTAGTAGATGTCGTCGAAGTCGAGGTCGGGCATCTTCGTGGCGAACCAGGGCACCATGGGCTTGCGGTAGAAACCGGCCAGCGCCCGCAGCCGGAACCTGAGCATCCACTCCGGCTCCTTCTTCATGGCCGACATCTCGCGGACGATCTCCTCGCTCAGGCCCTTCTTCGGCTTGAAGACGTAGTCCTCTTCGTCGCTCCAACCCAGCTGGTAGCGGTCGAGGTCCAGCTCAGTGGTGGACATGAAGCTTCACCTCTCGATGGCGGGTCGGGGGAGTTTCCACTACGCAGATAGTAACAACTATGTCCCGGCCGCAGACCCCGGCGAGCCGGCTGCACGAGCCGGCGACCGTGCCCTCCGGGCCGTGTGGAAAGCTGCGGCGGTGAGTGCCGACGACGCCACCGCTCCCCCCGCCGGCCCTGCAGGCCCGGTCGAGCCGGTCGAGCCGGCCGAGCCGCCCGTCGCCGAGCGACGGCCCGTCGCCATCACCGCTCACGGCGACACGCGGACGGACGACTGGTTCTGGGTGCGCGACATAGACGACCCCGCCGTCATGGAGCTCCTCGAGGCGGAGAACGCCCACACGGCGGCCGCCACCGAGCACCTGGAGGGGCTCATCGACGACGTCTACGGGGCCATGCTCGCCAGGATCCAGTTGACCGACGTCAGCTACCCCGCCCCGCGGGGAGAGTGGGCCTACTACCTGAGGACCGTCGAGGGTGAGGAGCACTCGCTCAGCTGCCGCCGGCCGGCCTCGGCGCCGCTCCCGAGCCCGGATCCCCGCGAGCGCGACGAGCACGAGGTCGTGTTGCTGGACGAGAACGAGATGGCGAAGGGTTTCGACTACTTCGCTGTCGAGTCGACGGCGCTCAGCCACGATCAGCGCTTGCTCGCCTACGCAGTCGACACGACCGGGAGCGAGCGCCTGGTCGTTCGCGTCCGCGACCTCGAGCGGGGCGAGGACCTCCCCGACGTGATCGAGGACACCTACTACAGCCTGGCGTTCGCCCGGAACGGGACGCTCTTCTACACGCGGCCGGACAGCGCCTTGCGGCCGCACCAGATCTGGCGGCACACCCTTGGGTCGGACCCGAGCGCTGACGTGCTCGTGTGGGAGGAGCCGGACGAGCATTTCTTCCTCGGGTTGGACACCACGAAGGATGGCGAGTACATCGCCCTGCGGGCGGCCAGCAACGTCACGGCCGAGCTGCGCCTCATCCCGGCGGAGCGCGCCGAGGCCGAGCCGGTCGTCGTCGCGCCCCGCCAGCACGGCGTCACGTACTCGATCGAGCACCACCACGGCGAGATCATCGTGCTGTCGAACGAGGGGGCGGAGAACTTCATGCTCTTTCGCGTTCCGTTGGACCAGCTCGGGCGCGAGAACTGGCAGGTCCTCATGCCCGAGCGGCCGGACGTCCGTCTCGAGGCCATCGACGTCGTCGACGGCTACGTCCTCGTGGAGGAACGCGGGCACGCCACGACGTCGGTGCGCATCGTCCCGCTCGGCTCCCCGCCGGAGGCCGGCTCGAGCGGGCCCGTCGGCCAGCCCGGCTCGGCGGGGTTTCCGGGGCGGGTGATCGAGGCACCGGACGCCGGCGCCGTCTTCCTCGGGACCAACCTCGACTTTCACTCGACTGAAGTGCGTTTCGAAACGACCTCGCTCATCACGCCCGTCACACTGCAGTCCCTCGACCTCGAGACGGGAACGGCGGCGGTCCTCCGCCGCCAGCCGGCGCCCGGCTACGAGCCCGACCGGTACCTGACGTCTCGCCAGTGGGCGACGTCGGCTGACGGGACGAAGGTGCCGGTCACGCTCGCCTGGGCTAGGGATCGCCCGCCTGGGCCGGGCCCGTGCGTGCTGTACGGGTACGGCTCGTACGAGATCAGCACGGATCCGACGTTCCGCATCGAGCGCCCGATCCACCCCCTCCTCGACCGGGGCGTCGTGTACGCCATCGCCCACGTGCGCGGCGGCGGGGAGCTCGGGCGGCGCTGGTACCTGGACGGCAAGCTTGCCAACAAGCCGCACACGTTCGAGGACTTCGTCGCCGTGGGCCGGCACCTCGTGGAGGAGGGCTGGACCTCGCCCTCGCAGCTGGCGGCGCTCGGTGGCAGTGCAGGCGGGCTGCTCATGGGCGCCTCGGTCAACCTGGCGCCCGATCTCTTCGCGGGCATCGTGGCCGAGGTGCCCTTCGTCGACTGCCTGACGACGATGCTCGACCCGAGCCTGCCGCTCACCGTGATCGAGCAGGAGGAGTGGGGCGACCCGGTCGCCAACGAGGCCGATTACTGGGTGATCAAGTCGTACGCGCCCTACGACAACGTACGGGCGCAGCCCTACCCGAGGATGTTGGTCACGAGCGGGCTCAACGACCCGCGGGTGGGTTACTTCGAGCCGACCAAGTGGGTGCAGAAGCTGCGCGCCGCCCACCCTGACAACGCCCGGTCCGGACGGGTGATGCTGCGAATGGAACTGTCCGCCGGTCACGGCGGACCTTCGGGTCGTTACCAGCTCTGGCGCAAGCGCGCTTTCCTTCTCGCCTTCGTGCTCGAGTGCGTCGGCCGGGCCTGAGGGCGCCCGTCGGTCAGCGGGAGGCGAGGACGAGGTTGTAGCTCGTCACGCCCCTGGGGATCTGCACGGGGACCCCGTCGAGGGTGAGCGATGACAGGTACTCCGGGGCGCCGAGCACGACGGCGAGGTGTCCCGAGGCCGTGAAGGAAGCGCTGTTGCCGGCCTGCACGGTCTCGTCCCAGAGGAAGTGGCCGGACCCGAGGGCGCTTTCGATGCCGACCCAGCAGGCGCTGCTCGAAGCGGCGAAGGCAAGGGTGTAGCGCCCGGAGGGAACTGCATAGGTGCCGTTGTCGCCGGAGGCGGAGATCGGCTTGACCACGGGTGGGGTCGTCGTCGTCACACCGGCGGTCGTGGTGGAGGCGGCCGGGCTCGTGGCGTGATGATGCCCGCTCTTCGGCGATGACTTCGCCGAGCGCGCCCCGCCCGTGACAGCCAGCAGCACGCCCGCCGTCACGACGGCGAGAACGGCGACGGCGGCCACGACGGCGGCGACAGCTCTGCGTGCGCCCCTCTGGCGGCGGAACTCGTGGGCCGCCGCGGGCCAGCGGGATCGAGCGGGCCCCCACGGCGATGCCGCGGCCGCCGGCTCGCCGGCCGCGCGAAGCGCCGGGCGGCCGGCCCCGGCCCACTCCTCGCCCCGGTCCTCGAAGCTCAGGTCAGCGGCGGGGAGGGGGATGGACACGACGGGGCGCCGCCGGGGCGGGGTGTCTGGAGCGGCCGCCGGTGCGCCGGCGCCGCCGCTTGGCTCGCTCGGCGCGTACCTCGCCGGGCCGGCCGTGGTGGGCGGCCCGGGCGTGGTGGGCGGCCCGGGCGTGCCCGGAGCGGGCATGTCGGTGCGCACGTGCGCCCGGCCGACCGCCTCCCGAGGGAGAACGCGCACGCCCGCTCCCGGCGCCGAGCGCCTGGCCACGTCACCGAGGGCGGCGAGGCCATGACCGTAGGTCTCCACCGAGTGGCGCTCGGACCGGCCGGAATGCACCTTCGCCAGGACGATGGCGACGATCACGATGAAGACGGCCCCACCGACGATCAAAGGGGTCACGCTCGTGTTGCCCCTGCAGGCGAAAAGTGCGGACGCTGGCGATCCACGCCTCTATTCAAACCGGAATCTGCGGACTTTCAAGCCGCCCGCGGCGGTCTCACCTCGTGGCGGCGACGGCGGGCAGGGACTCGGGGCCGGTGTCACCCTCGAGCCGGATCTCCATGTCCTCGGCGGCCATCACTACCTCGAACGCGCCACCCGCCCGCTCGGTGGCAACCTCCGCCAGCCGGTCGAGCTCGTCGTCGCCGTGAGTGGGATCGTGGTGGAAGAGCGCCAACCGCCGCGCCCCGGCCTGCCCGGCGATCTCGAGGGCGTAGCCGACCGTGCTGTGGCCCCAGTGTGCTTTCACGGCAAACTCGGCGTCTGTGTACTGGGCGTCGTGGATGAGCAGGTCGACGCCTCGGCTGAGCTCGAGGGCGGCTTCGGACACCTTGGGGAGCACCAAGCCGTCGTGTGACGGCGCCTGATGGTCACCGATGTAGGCGACGGAGACGCCGGCGGCCTCGATGCGGTACCCGAGGGTGCGACCGACGTGGGGCACCTCCCGCGCCCGCACGACGGCGGCGCCCACCTGAACCTCGCTGCCGTCCGCCAGCTCGTAGAAACCCAACTCGGCGGGCAGCTCTGTCACCCCGACCGGGAAGTACGGCGGCTGCAAGAACGCCGAGAACGCCTCGGCGAGCGACCCGTCCTGCACGGGTCCGTAGACGTCGAGATGGACGTCGCTTTGGAGGGCCGGGCCGAAGAAGGGAAGCCCCTGCACGTGGTCGAAATGGAGGTGGGTGACGAAGGCGCTCAGGCGCAGGCGGACATCGCCGTGCGCCACCGGCGGGCGCGGCGGCTCGTGAGCCTCCCGCGGGGGTGTTCCCGGGCTCAGCGTCTCGCCTGGGAAGAAGCGTGCGAGGAGCGCCTGGCCGAGACGCCGGCACCCGGTTCCGAGGTCGAAGAGCACGGGAGGGGAGCCGTCCCCGGCGTCGACGGTCACGCATGCCGTCGATCCGCCGTACCGGCTCAAGGCGGGATCCGAGCACGGGCACGAGCCACGCACGCCATAGAAACCCACTGACGGCACTGTCACGCCCGCTCCAACTCTGTCGACCGACCCGAACTCCCCGAGGAGACTAGTAGCTGCGCCCTTTCACTCGTGGAAGCGCCGTGACAGGATCGTGCCGGCGCGCAGCGGCGCGCGGTGGAGGGGAGGCGGTGAGCAATGCTCCGGGATGACGGCTTGACCGCCGACGGCGTGCGTCTCAGCGAGACCGAGGCGAACGGCATCCGGTTCTCCTTCCACGAGGCCGGGCCTGCTGACGGTGCGCTCGTGCTGTGCCTGCATGGGTTTCCCGACACGGCTTGGACATGGCGGCACCTCTTGCCCGACCTCGGTGCCGCCGGCTTCCACGCCGTCGCTCCCTTCATGCGCGGGTACGCGCCGACGTCGCTCGCACCCGACGGCCGCTACCCGATGGGAGCGCTCGTGGCTGACGTCCTCGCCCTCCACGAGGTGCTGGGGGGTGAGGGTGATTCGGCGCTGATCGGCCACGACTGGGGAGCGCCCGCCGCCTACGGGGCAGCCGCCTTCGAGCCGGGGCGATTCCGCAAGGTCGTGGCGGGCGGGGTTCCCCCCACGATGTCGTTCCTGCAGGCACTGTTCGCCTTCACCCAGCTGAAGCGGAGCTGGTACATCTTCTTCTTTCAGACTCCGCTCGCCGATGGCGTCGTCGCCGCCGATGACCTCGCCTTCGCCGGGCATCTCTGGAAGGACTGGTCGCCCGGCTACGAGGGCGCCTTCGATCTCGCCAAGGTGAGGGAGTCGCTCTCCACACCCGAACGGCTCGGTGCGGCGCTCGCCTACTACCGCGCCATGTTCGACCCTTCGCAGGAGATCAGCGGCCTCGAGGCTCAGCAGACGGCAGCGATGCAACCTGTGCCACAGCCGACCCTCTACTACCACGGGCTCGACGACGGCTGTGTCGGTGCAGAGGCGATCACCCCGGCGGTGCTCGACCATCTCGGTCCGGGGTCGCGCCTCCTCCTCGTGGAGAGGGCTGGCCACTTTGCCCATCTCGAGCGGCCCGATATCGTGAACCCGGAGATCGTCAAGTGGCTGACGTCCTGATCGGCCCGGGCGGCGCCGGCGGCGCGGGCGGCCGGGACTCCGGCAGCCGGGGGGACCTCACGGCAGCCCGTAGAAGCCGTCCTCGAGGCTGAGAAGGCCCTCGGCCACGAGGGTGGCGGCTACACGCTCGGCCCGGGCCGGGTCGTCCGGCCAGGCGGCCGCCGCCGCCAGCTCGGCGGGCGCCACCCGGCCAGCCGCGGCGGCGCGCAGCAACCGCCCCCGCCCTTGCCGGTCCGACCCCTCGAATCGTGCCTGCGCCCGCGAGACTCCGGCCGAGCCCCTCGCCGGGTCCGGGAGGATCTCGCCGCCGGACGCCGCTGCCTGCGCCCAGTTGCAATCGGTCTGCAGGGGGCACTCCGGGCATCGAGGTGCCGCCGGGCGGCACAAGGTCGCACCCAGATCCATGAAAGCCAGGGCGGCAGCGGCGGCGCCAGGGGCACGATCGGGGCGGTCCGGCGGGGCGATGGCGAGCATGCCGCCGCCGAGCAGGGCGTCACCGATCGCCTGCGCCTCGGCTCCGCTTAGGCGTCTGCCTACCACGCGGGCGAGAACCCGACCGATGTTCGTGTCGACGGGCATCGTCGCTTCGCCGAAGGCGAAAGCCAGCACCGCCCGGGCGATGTAACGCCCGACTCCCGGCAATGCGAGCAGGCAACGGAGATCCGAGGGCACCTCCCCGCCATGCTCGGCGACGATGGCGCCGGCGCTCCGGTGCAGGCCGGCAGCCCGCCTCGGGTACCCGAGCCCTTGCCAGGCGCGCAGGACCTCTCCGAGCGGCGCGCTCGCGAGCGCGGCCGGGGTGGCAAAGCGCGAGATGAAGTGTGGGTACCGCTGGGCGACGCGGGCGGCCTGTGTCTGAGAGAGCATGGTCTCAGAGACGAGCACCGCCCAAGGGGCGACCGGCGGCGAGCGCCACGGGAGCCGGTCTCGCTCGGTTCGGATCTCCGAAGGCAGCCACCAGCTGAGCACTCGGTCGGCGGCCGCCTCGGGGCAGGCGGCGCCGGCGGCGCCGGCGCGCCCGGCGAGGCGGGCGACGCTCAGTCCCAAGCATCCTCGTAGGGCCGGCGGCGAGGCGGCAGCGCCTCGCGCTTCCAGACGAGCAATTTGCGCCGGAAGTAGCACACCTCCTGCCCGTGCTGGTTGAAGCCCTTGCTCTCCACCGTCACCACGCCCCGGTCCGGCTTGGAGCGCGACTCGACGACCTCGACCACGCGGGTCTCCGCGTAGATCGTGTCCCCGTGAAAGGTGGGGTGCTTGTGCTGAAGCGACTCGACCTCCAAGTTGGCGATGCAGGACCCCGACACGTCGGGCACGCTCATCCCGAGCACAAGCGAGTAGACGAGGTTCCCGACCACCACGTTGCGCCCGTGCGGGGTGTCGTTCTCGGCGAACCAGGCGTCGATGTGGAGCGGGTGGTGGTTCATCGTGATCATGCAGAACAGGTGGTCGTCGTACTCGGTCACGGTCTTGCCCGGCCAGTGGCGATAGACGTCCCCGACGGTGAAGTCCTCGAGGGCTCGCCCGAAGGGGCGTTCGTAAGTCGTCATGCCACGCTTGTACTCCGCCACGGCCACCGGCGTCCAGCCTGGACACCGGGGTCGGGTGACTGTGGGTTCCTAGAGTCCGTCGCCGTCCTCGACGCGAGGTGCCCGCGTGGAGAACGACAGCACCCAGTCCGGCTTGCTCTCGCCGTCGATGGTCAGCCGCCACGAGAAGCGCCGGTCGGCTTCGAGAGGAAGGGGCCCGAAATTCACGGCCAGAGCGACGTCGATGGGGCTCCCCTCCCGCAGGTTCGGGGGCCGCTCGACCATGATGTCGCCGCCGACCTCCATCGGTCGCTCCCCTTCCGGGGTCTCGACGAGGACCGAGTGGCCATCCTCGTCGACGAGGAAGAGCTCCCAGTGATGTGGCGCGCCGGCCGCCGTCCAGTCGACGTCGATCTTCATGGCGACCGCCGACGGCATGGCGCCCGGGCCGGTCACGCTCCAACCACCGCCGAGGATGTACAGCTTGCCCTCGGCCACCTGGGCCGAGTCGCAGAGCATCATGGTGACTCGCACGGTCGAGACGCTACCGGCCGCCACGCAGGCCGCTGATGCATTCGGCTTACGCCGCCCGCCAGCCGAGCACGGCGCCCGGGGCGGACAGCGAGCCCGGGGGCGGGCAAAGGCGTGCTCCGATCCGACCCCACTACCCTGTCGCCATGACGGTGACCGACCCGCCCGCCGGAGCCCAGGCGGAGCTCGATGCCGCCGCCGCCGCCCAAGCGCTGGCTTCGTCCACTTTGCGCAGGGCCATCGCCCGGCTGGCGCGGCTGAGCGACGGCGGCAAGCGCCTCGACGAGCACCAGGTGCTGGCCTACGACCTCGCCCATGCGGCCGCCGGCACCCACACGGCGGAGGCGGCGCTGCGCTACGGGGCGCACGGGCCGACCGAGGGTCGCCTCGCGGCCGTATTCGTGGCCGATGTGGTCGCCGATCTGGTGGGCCGCACGGCCGGCAGAGAGGCTGAGTGGGACACCGAGCCCGGATGGCACAAGGAGATCTCGGCCTTCCTCGAGGCCGCCAGGGACCCGGCCATGATCGGGTCGCTCGCAGAGACGCCCGGCCCCAGGCACCTCGATCCCGACTTCGAGCTCGTGCGGGACAGCTTCCGGCGCTTCGCCGAGGATCAGATCGCCCCCCGCGCCGAGCACATCCATCGCGCCAACGCCGACATCGACGAGGAGATCATCGAGGGGCTGGCCGCCATGGGCGGCTTCGGCCTGTCGGTGCCCGAAGAGTACGGCGGTTTCGCCACCGGCGGAGAGAACGACTACCTCGGGATGGTCGTCGCCACGGAGGAGCTCGCGCGGGCTTCCCTCGGGGCCGGCGGCTCCCTCGTCACCCGCCCGGAGATCCTCACGCGGGCGATCGTCAACGGCGGTACCGAGGAGCAGAAGCAGCGCCTCCTCCCCGGGATCGCCAGCGGTGAGCTCATGGTGGCAGTCGCGGTGACAGAGCCCGACTTCGGCTCTGACGTCGCCAACCTCTCGGTGACGGCCACGCCGGCCGAGGGCGGGGGCTGGCTCGTGAACGGCGTGAAGACCTGGTGCACCTTCGCCGCCCGGGCCGACGTTCTCATGCTGCTGGCGCGCACCGACCGCGACCGCTCGAAGGCGCACCGGGGGCTCTCCTTGTTCGTCGTCGAGAAACCGCACGCCGACCCGCACGGTTTCACCCTCTACCAGTCCTCCGATTCCGAGTCCCCCGATTCCCAGTCCCCCGAGTCCCAGTCACCCGATTCCCGGTCCCCCGACCCGGGGGTCCGCCCGGCCGGCCTGTCGCCCGGTCGCCTCGAGGGGCGGCCGATCGACACGATCGGCTATCGGGGGATGCACTCGTACGAGCTCGCCTTCGAGAACTGGTGGGTGCCCGGCCGCAACCTCATCGGGGAGTCGGAGGGAGAAGGGCGGGGTTTCTACCTGCAGATGGCGGGTTTCGAGAACGGCCGCCTCCAGACGGCAGCCCGTGCCATCGGCGTCATGCAAGCAGCCTACGAGGCGGCTCTCGGCTACGCCCGTGAGCGCGGCGTCTTCGGCCGGCCCATCGTCGAGTACCAGCTCACGCGTGTCAAGCTCGGGCGCATGGCCGCCATCATCCAGGCCAGCCGGCAGTTCGCCTACGAGGTGGCGGGGATGATGGCGCGGGGCGAAGGGTCGATGGAGGCCTCCATGGTGAAGGCATACGTCTGCCGCGCAGCCGAGTGGGTGAGCCGGGAGGCCATGCAGATTCACGGGGGCATGGGCTACGCCGAGGAGTTCCCCGTCAGCCGCCTCTTCGTCGACGCCCGGGTGCTGTCGATCTTCGAGGGCGCCGACGAGACCCTCTGCCTGAAGGTGATCGCTCGGCGGCTCGTCGAGCAGGCATAGGCCCCGTGCGGGTTCTCGTCCCCCTGCCCGATCGGGACTTCGACACCACAGAGGTTGCCGTGCCCTGGCTCCACCTCACCGGCGCCGGGCACGAGGTCGTCTTCGCCACCGAAGCCGGTGGGACCGCCCCCGAGTGCGACCCGAAGCTGCTCACCGGCGTCCTCTTCGGCCGGCTGGGCGCGACCGCCGATGCCGTCGCCGCCTACCGCCGCATGTCGGCGGCAGCCGCGTTCCGCTCCCCCTCCAGCTGGAGAACGCTCGAGCCAGACGAGTTCGACGGCCTCGTCCTGCCCGGCGGGCACGCCCCGGGCATGCGCCAGTACCTCGGGAGCCCTTTGCTGAGGGAAAAGGTGGCCGCCTTCTGGGCCCTCGAGCGCCCGGTGGCCGCCATCTGTCACGGCGTCCTCGTGCTCGCTCGCACGATCGACCCGGCGACCGGCCACTCGGTCATCTCCCAGCGGTTCACGACCTGCCTGCCCAAGTACATGGAGCGCGGGGCCTGGCTGCTCACGGCGTGGAGGCTCGGCTCCTACTACCGCACCTACCCGACTTACGTGCAGGACGAGGTGACGGCGGCTCTGCGCGACGAGTCCCGCTTCCTGCGGGGCCCTATCACCCTCAGCCGCCGCGGCACCGAGGCCGACGACTCGGCGGCCTTTGCCGTTCGCGACGGCAACTACCTGTCGGCTCGGTGGCCCGGCGACGCCTACCTGTTCGCCAAGACGTTCGCGCGGATGCTGGCAGAGATCTGACAAGACAGCCGGTACAGCTCGGCCGGCTCAATTCGAGGGGGTCTCCGACCTCTTCAAGCCCGCTCGCTCCCCCCGGCTGACGAACTTCAGGGCCATCTTGCGGCTCGCCTCGTCGATCATCTCCTCGCCGAACATGACGGCGCCCTTCAGCTCGTGCTCGGTCGCCTTCTTGTAGGCGTCGAGGATCGCCCAGGCGTGATCGAACTGCTCCTGGGTGGGCGAGTAGATCTCGTTGAGGATGGCGACCTGGTCCGGATGCAGCGCCCACTTGCCGTCGTATCCGAGGATGCGCGTGCGCTTGCAGTAATCCCGGAAGGCCTCTGGCTCCCGCACCTTGAGGAAGGGTCCGTCGATGACCTGCAGGCCGTTCGCCCTCCCCGCCATGAGGATCTTTGAGAAGACGTAGTGGAAGTGATCACCTGGGTAATCGGGGATCTGGACGCCGCCGGTGAGCACCGGCATCTCCATGGAGGCGGCGAAGTCGGCCGGGCCGAAGATGACGGTTTCGAGGCGGGGTGACGCCGCGCAGATCTCCTCGACGTTGATGAGACCCCGCGTCGTCTCGATCTGCGCCTCGATGCCGACATGGCCGACCGGTAGCCCGACGTTCTCCTCGATCTGGGTGAGCAGGAGGTCGAGGGCGACCACCTCCGCCGCCGTCTGCACTTTCGGCAGCATCACCTCGTCAAGCCGCTCGCCGGCGCCGGAGACGACTTCGATCACGTCCCCATAGGTCCAGCGAGTGTCCCAGGCGTTCACGCGGACACAGAGCACGCGGTCGTCCCACGGCACCTCGCGGATGGCCCTCACGACCTTCGCCCGCGCCGCCTCCTTCTCGCGGGGAGCGACGGAGTCCTCCAGATCGAGAAACGTCATGTCGGCCGGCACCCCGGGTGCCTTGCCGATGAAGCGCTCACTCGAGCCGGGGACCGAGAGGCAGGAGCGGCGGGGCATGGATCGGGTGCGGGCGGACATGTGCGTATCTTCCCACCCGATCCGACAGCTCAGCCAGATCGGGTCACCCGGGGCCTCAGCCGAGGTGGGACCTCAGGAACGCCAGCGTGCGTCGCCAAGCGAGGGCGGCCGCCTCCGGGTCGTACACCTCCGGCCTCGTGTCGTTGAAGAAGGCGTGCTCGGTGTCGTCGTACACGTGCACGGTCACGTCGGTGTTGCCGCTTTTGCTGATCGCCTCGGCCATCTCGGCGGCGACCTCCGGCGTCACCCAGTCGTCGTTCTCGGCAATTTGTAGGAGGACCCCCGCCTTGATGGCGGAGTAGTCGGGGGCGGTGCCGTCCCAGGGGATCCCCCCGTAGAAGGGCACGACGGCCTTGACGGCGTCCGGGCGCTGCCCGGCCAGGACGAGGGCGAGGCCACCGCCCATGCAGAAACCCACCACGCCCACGCCGGGGCCGCTCCCCTTCTCCCTCACGACGTCAACGGCCCCGCTGAGGTCCCTGGCGGCGCGGTCGAGCTGCAGGGCCATCATCTTCTTGCCCGCCTCGTCGGGCTCGCTCGTGGCTTGGCCGTGATACAGGTCAGGGGCAAGGGCGACGAAGCCCTCCGCCGCGAACCGGTCGCACAGCTCTTTGATGTGGGGCACGAGCCCCCACCACTCCTGGATCACGACCACGCCGGGGCCGCTCCCCGAATCGGGCAGGGCGAGGTAGCCCTGATCGGTGGAACCATTGCTCGGGAACTCGATCGTCTCACCCATGGGCATGAAGCTACCGCGCCCGTCCTCGGACCGGAAGGCCCTGACACACCCGGGCGTCAGACTCCTCCCATGGCTGTCGCGCGAGCTCATGACCGCTCTCGCCTCCCGCCGGTCGTGCGCGTGCTGCTCGCCGCCTCTTTCGTGTCTGACCTCGGCAGCGGCCTGACGCTTCCCTTCCTGCTGATCTACCTCCACGAGGTGCGCCATATCGGCCTCGGCGTCACCGGCCTGCTCATCGGGTCACTCGGTGTCATCGCCCTCCCCGTCGGTGCGGGCACCGGCTCCCTCGTCGACCGGCTGGGGGTGCGCGCCATCGCCGTCCTGGCGCTCGGGCTCATGGCGCTCGGCACGGCCGCCCTCATCCTCGTCCACGGCACCACGTCGGCCCTGGTGCCGATGGCCCTGTTCGGCGTGGGCTCGGGCATGTCCTGGCCCGCTTGGTTCGCCCTCCTCAGCTTCGTCGCGCACGACGAAGGGTCACGTCCACGCCTCTTCGCCCTCAACTTCCAGCTCCTGAACCTCGGGCTCGGCATCGGTGCCCTCGTCGGCGGGCTCGTCGTCCGTGTGGCCGACCCCGGGAGCTTTGTCGCCGTCTACCTGGGCGACGCCGCGACCACGTTGTTCGTCGCCGTCGTGCTCGCCGTCATGCCGGCGCGAGCCTTCGCTGCCGAGGCGAAGGCCGTCGAGGCGGAGTCCGCCACGGCCAAGGTCGTCGGGGCGTCGCTCGGCCAGGCGTCGGGCGGGGGCGCGCCGGGGCCGCCGTCGGAGTCGCTTCAGGAGGACGAGGCTCCAAGCCGTCGCCAGGCGGAGCGAGGCGAGAAGACGCCCGCCGGCGGCTACCGGCAAGTCTTCTCGGACCGGCGCATGCGGCGCTTCCTCGTCTCGACGACGCTGCTGGCTCTCGCCGGCTATGGAGCCATCAACGCCGGTCTGGTCGGTTTCGCCACGACCGTGGTGCACGTCACCCCGCGCACGGTCTCGCTCGCGTTCGCGGCCAACACCGCCTTCATCGTGGCGGCTCAGCCCTTCGGCCTGCGCCTCGTCCACCGCATGCGCCGCACGACCGCGCTGTCACTCGTGGCCGCCTTCTTCGCCGCCGCCTGGGTGATGCTCGGTGCGGCGGCCCTCTGGCCCCGCTCGCGGCTGGGCGATGCCCTCACGATCGCCATGTTCGTCGTCTTCGGCGCCGGGGAGATCCTTCTCAGCCCCGTGCAAGGGCCACTCGTGAACGAGCTCGCGCCCGCCGAGCTGCGCGGTCGCTACAACGCCGCCGCCACCACCGTCTACTCGCTCGCCTCCGTCATCAGCCCGGCTGTCGCCGGCATCATGCTGGGCGCCTCCCTCGGCCCGGAGTACCTAGCGCTGCTCGTGGCGTGCTGTGTGGCATCGGTCATCAGCTTCGGTTGGCTGCGACGGGCGCTCTCGCCCCGGGAAGACCAGGCGCCCTCATGACGGCGGGCACCCGAGCGGGCCGGGGCGTCAGATGGAGCGGTGGAGCAGCTCGGGACCCGGCGGGCAGGTGACCTGTGCCGCCACCTCGGCCGCCCCGGCCGTGAGGTCGGGACCGATCGCCAGGCTGAAGTCGTCGAGCCCGAGCAGGTCGGCGCGCTCCCCGGCCCGCTCGGCGGCGGCATCGAAGAGCCGCTCGGGCAGGGCACGACCGACGCCGATCACTGCCCAGGCGGGTATCCCCATGTTCCTGGCGGTCTTCACGGTCACGGCCGTGCCCGTGCTGACGAGTACCCCACCTCGGCCGGCCACCCGTCCGCCGGCGCTCGCCCCGGCCGCCTCCGCCGCCGCGGCCGCGGCGAGAGCTTCGACGAGCAGCACGGCCGCACCCTCGAGCGCCTCGTGCTCTTCACCGGGGGACCAGCCGGACAACTCGGAACCGGCGGCAGCCGAGAGCGCCCGCATCGAGCGGCGCCATGCGGAGGAGGAGCCGATTACCCTGAGCGCGTACGGCTGGGACGATTCGAACGCCGGCAGTGACAGCTCAACCGGATCGGTGAGCACGACGACGTCGGAGGCGGTGAACGAGCTGCGGAGGGCTCGGGCGATGCGATCGGACGTGTGATCCGTGCACAGCTCGGCGGCGGACTGGCGGCCGGCCTCGAGCGGGTCGTCCGCCGCCGCCAGGCGGGCGCTCACCCACCAGAGCGGCCCGCACGCCGGATGGCGGTCGAGCAGTCGCCTGCATGCCGTGAGCAGGGCCGTCGGTTCCTGCTGAGCGAGCTCACCGAGCGTCCAGGCCGCCTCGCTCGCCAGAGAGGCGGCGGGCTCGTCCTCCGCCCGCGCAATCCAGCGGAGGCGTTCGATCGGATGCATCACCCTCCGACGACACCGCCGCGGGTCATGGCGAGGACGTCGAGCGCCTTGTCCAGCTCGTCCTCGCCCAACAGGCCGAGCTCGAGGACCACGCTGCGCAGGTCCTTGCCCTCTGACATGGCCTTTTTCACGACCTTGGCGGCGTTCTCGTAGCCGATGTAGGGGTTGAGGGACGTCACGATCGAAGGCGAGGAGAGCGCGTACGTCCGGCAGCGCTCCTCGTCGGCGACGATGCCGGCCACGCATTTGTCCGCCAGCGCCCGCGACACCGAGGCGAGCAGCGCGATCGAATCGAGGAGGTTCTTCGCCAGCACGGGCATCATGACGTTCAGCTCGAAGTTCCCGGCCGCCCCCCCGAAGGCCACGGCGGCGTCGTTGCCGATCACCTGGGCGACAACCTGGCAGACGGCTTCGGGAACGACCGGGTTGACCTTGCCGGGCATGATCGACGACCCCGGCTGCAGGTCGGGCAGGTGGATCTCGCCGAGGCCGCAGCGGGGGCCTGAGGCCATCCAGCGCAGGTCGTTGCAGATCTTGTAGAGCGAGACGGCGACGGTGCGGCACGCGCCGGAGGCCTCCACGAGCGAGTCCTGGGCACCTTGGGCCTCGAAGTGGTCACGCGCCTCGGTGAGGGGAAGGCCCGTCTGCTCCGCCAGGCGGGCGATGACCCGAGGGGCGAACTCGGGCGGAGCGTTGAGGCCCGTACCGACGGCGGTGCCCCCGAGCGGCAGCTCGGCCACCCGCGGCAGAGCCGCTTCGAGGCGTTCGATGCCGTACTGGACGGCGGCCGCGTAGCCGCCGAATTCCTGCCCGAGGGTGACGGGCGTGGCATCCATGAGATGCGTCCGCCCGGACTTCACGACGGCGGCGAAGGCGGTCGCCTTTCCCGACAGGGCCACGGCGAGCTCACCCAAGGCGGGCACGAGGTTCTGCACGATCTCCCGAGCCGCCGCCAGGTGAATGGCGCTCGGGAAGACGTCGTTGGACGACTGCGAGGCGTTCGGCTCGTCGTTCGGCCGTATCTGCCTGCCGAGCCGGACACCGGCGAGATGGGCGAGCACCTCGTTCATGTTCATGTTCGTCGAGGTGCCCGACCCCGTCTGGAACACGTCGATGGGGAACTGGTCGGCGTGGTCACCGGAGGCGATCTCTCCAGCGGCCATCTGCAGGGCCTCGGCCACCTCGGCGTCGATCGTGCCGAGCTCAGCATTGACGGCGGCGGCGGCGCCCTTGATGAGCGCCAGGGCGGCGATGAGCGCCGGATGGACGCGCTGGCCGGAGATGGGGAAATTCTCGACCGCACGCTGGGTCTGAGCGCCCCACTTGGCCTCGAAGGGGACGAAGACGTCGCCCATGGAATCTCGCTCTCGGCGGAAGCCCTCAGGCGCGCCCTCCTGCCCGTGTGGTTCTCCTGCAGCCGTCATGTCTTCAAGGTAGTGGAGCCAGGCTTTGGCGGTGCTCAGACGACATCCGGACGGTCAATTCCGGCCGATTTCGTTTATCCGTTTGCTGTTACGGGTATGTGACACTTGACTGCCCCGAGGGGTGAAGCTTGCACAACTCCGCCGAGCACGTTAGTTTCCGCTCATTGTGAGACCTGCTGAGGGGTGCCTCGCGGCCGCACGTACCCGGGGAGTCGTCCGACTCCGGGGCAGTTTCGCGGGGCGGACACGCCTCTCGCTCGTCGCCCTCACCGCCACGGTGCTGCTTTGCAGCGCCATCGTGCCCGCCATCGCCCAGACCCCGGCCACCGCCGGCACGATCCAGACGCTGAAGGCCAAGGCCGCAGCTCTCGCCAGCCAGATCGATGCCGCCTATGCCGAGTTGAACGTGCTCGACGAGGCCTACGACCAAGCTCAGACACGGCTGTCCGAGCTGAAGGCCTCGATCGGGGCGCAGAACCGCGCCATCCTCGCCAGCCAACGCCAACTGGCAGCCGACAACGTCCGCCTGCGAGACGTCGCCATCGACGCCTACGTGAACGGGGCCTCGAGCGGCTTCTCGGTCTTCCTCAACGGCAACCAGCAGCAGCTCCCGATGCAGCAGGCGTACCTGTCGGCTGCATCGGGCAACCTGAACGAGGCCGTGTCGGACGTGCAGATCGACCGCCACGCCCTCCGAGTGCACAAGCAGGCGCTCGTCAAGGCCGCGGCGGCCGAGATCGCGAGCATCCACCAGATCGCCAAGGACCTCGCCCAGGCCAAGGCCGTCACCGCCTCGCTCGAGAACGCCCTCTCGCAAGTGAAGGGTCAGTTGGCACAGGCGGTGGCCGCCGAGGAGCAGGCGCAGGCGGCTGCCGCCGAGGCGCGAGCCGCGGCCGCGGCCGCGGCCGCCCAGCCGCCTCCACCGCCGCCGCCGCCTCCACCCGCCAGCCCGACGCCTCCGGTCGCCGGCGGCGGCTCGGGTGAGGTCGCCGTCCAGGCGGCCGAATCGCAGCTCGGTGTCCCCTACGTCTGGGGCGGAGCCACCCCGGGCGTCGGATTCGACTGCTCCGGCCTCACGATGTGGGCCTGGGGGCAGGCGGGTGTGTCGCTGGCACACGGCGCCACCGACCAGTACTACGAGATCGCCCATGTCTCGATGTCGGACCTGCAACCGGGTGACCTGATCTTCTACGGTGACGCCGGCTACCTCTACCACGTCGTCATGTACGTCGGCTCGGGACCGTACGGCTCCGACACGGTGATCCAGGCGGAGGAGACCGGCACGAACGTCATGTACTCGCCCATACCGCCGGGCGCCTACGGAGCCGGCCAGCCCTGACCGCCCCGGGGGTCAATGGGCCTTGCGGAGCTCCTCCTCCGCGGCCAGTCCAGCCGGCGGCGTGCGGCCGGCGGCGCCGCCCCGCGGTCCGGGCACC
>DASPSK010000249.1:0-3509 GCA_035623975.1 Acidimicrobiales bacterium
AGGGCCGCTGGGCGCAGACGATCCGCTTCCTCTCGAACCCGAGCCTGCTCGTCATCGACCTATGCCGATCACGGAACTATGCCGACACGAGGAACGGTCGAGGCGGTGATCCCTTTGACAGTGGCGGGCTTCGCGGGCGGCAAAGCATATTGACCGCGGCATAGTTCCGCCTCGAACTGCAGCCTTCTGAGTGTCTGGGACGCCTCGTCCCGGCAGACAGGAGGCGATGACGATGTCAGGAACGAGAAGAGTGCCTGGTGGGATGGCCCCTTACGTCGAGGGGTTCGCAGCTTGGCTCACTGAACTGGGCTACACGCCGGGGACGATCCGAAACGGGCTGAAGGCGGTTGGTCAGCTGGGCCGGTGGCTGGAGAGCGAGAGGATCGAAGTCTCCGGACTCCGTGAGAGCTCGATCGAGCAATTCGTGAGGAGTCTTCATGCGAGCAGGCATCGCCGAGTCCCGTCCGTACGCAGTTTCCGGCCACTGCTCGAGTACCTGAGGACACAAGGCGTGCTCACCCGAGAGATACCCATGACGAACCCGGTCGGTGACCTGCTCGCCAATTACCGAGGCTGGCTCATCAAGGACCGAGGCCTCGCAGCAGCGACCGTGCTTCGCTATGAGAACCTCGCCCGCCGCTTCCTCGAAGAACGTTATGACGTCGCAGGTAGCCGCTTCGTCGCTGACCTCAAGGGGGTCGACGTGGTCGCCTTCTTGGTGGGAGAGACCACACGCGTGAGCGTCGGCACTGCCAAGGGCCGCGTCGCCGAAGTGCGCTCGCTGCTGCGGTTCCTGTACGTGAGGGGCCTGACCACGACGCCACTGGCGCCAGCAGTGCCCCCGGTTGCCGGTTGGCGAGACACCGCCATCCCGAGAGGGCCGGCCGCCACCGAAGTCGAGGCGCTGCTGGCGGGGTGTGATCGGAGCGAGCCGGCTGGGATCCGTGACTTCGCCATCTTGATGCTCGTCGCCCGTCTCGGCCTTCGCTCCATCGAGGTGGCGCGTCTCGAGCTGGGTGACATCGACTGGCGAGCGGGCGAGATCGTCGTTCGAGGAAAGGCAGGGCGGCAAGACCGCCTGCCCCTCCCCGTCGATGTCGGCGAGGCGCTCAGCGCCTACCTGCGTGAGGTCCGCCCCTCAAGGCCGATTCGTCAGGTGTTCCTCGCCCTTAAGGCACCTACGCGTGCCATTCGGGCCGATCTCGTGAGCGACGTCACACGTCGGGCCTGCGCTCGAGCCGGCCTGTCCCGGGTTGGGGCACACCGTCTTCGCCATGGCCTGGCGACCGATATGCTCCGCCGCGGCGCCACCCTCGTAGAGGTGAGCCAGGTCCTTCGCCATCGGGACCTCGCGACGACCGCCATCTACGCCAAGGTCGAACTTCCCACGCTCCGCCGTGTCGCCCAGCCCTGGCCACGGGTAGGGCGATGAGCGCCCTCTCGGAAGCGGCGGAGGAATACCTGCGTCTGCGAAGCTCCCTCGGCCACGACCTCGCCGAGGCCCACCGGCTCCTCCCGAAATTTGTCGCCTACCTCGACGCCATCGGTGCAGAGACCGTCACGATCGAGGCCGCACTCACCTGGTCACAAGAGCCAAAGGTGGACCCGGCGACGAGCGTGTGGCCACGGCGGATGACGATCGCCCGTGGCTTTGCCCGTCACATGGCGGGCATCGACGCCCGCACCGAGATCCCGCCTGCCGGTCTGATTCCGGCGCGCCAGCGATGGCGGCCGCCGTTCATCTACTGCCCGGCCGACGTCGGCGTCTTGATGGCCGCTGCCCGGGCCATGCGCTGGCGCCTCCCGGCGGCTACCTACGAGACCTTGATCGGGCTGCTCGCGGCCACGGGCATGCGGGTCGGCGAGGCGCTCCGACTCGATCGGAGCGACATCGACTGGGACGACGGGGTGCTTCTGATACGCGAGTCGAAGTTCGGCAAGTCACGACAGGTGCCGGTGCTCACCTGCACGCTCTCGGCCCTCGCTCGCTACGCCGAGGTGCGAGACCGACTCTGCCCGCGTCCTGCCACCTCGAGCTTCTTCGTCTCGGTCCGCGGCGGCCGCGTGATCTATGCCGTCGTCCAGCAGGTCTTCCGCCGCCTGTGCGATGAGGGCGGAGTGGGGGCTTCCGCGCCGAGTCGCCCGCGCATTCATGACTTACGCCACTCCTTTGCCGTGCGCTGCCTGCTCGAGTGGTACCGGGCCGGCGAAGACGTCGAGGCCCGCCTCCCCTGGCTGTCGACCTATCTCGGTCACCGGGATCCTCGCTCGACGTATTGGTACCTGTCGGCTGCGCCCGAGCTACTCGCTCTCGCCGCTGGTCGCCTCGAACTGTCCCGAGGGGTGATCGCCCGATGAGCCTCGTCGCGCCGACAGTGCAGAGCTTCTTCACCGAAAGGCTGCTGAAGCAGCGACAGGCGAGCTCGCAGACGATCGCCTCGTATCGGGACTCGCTCAGGCTCCTGCTCGTCTTCGTGCAGCATGAGACCGGCAAGTTGCCGTGCGCCCTCGACTGGGATGACCTCGATGCCAGGATGATCTGCGCCTTCCTCGACCACCTCGAGTACGACCGTCACAACGGCCCGCGGACCCGGAACCTCCGCCTGACGGCGATCCGTTCCCTCTTTTCCTATGCCTCGCTCCGCCATCCAGAGCACGCTGCCCTCATCCAGCAGGTTCTCGCCATCCCGGCGAAGCGCTGCGAGAAGGCCATCGTGTCGTTCCTCACCGCCGCAGAGATCGAGACGCTCATCGACGCTCCCGATCGCACGCGCTGGGAAGGGCGACGCGACAGGGTCCTGCTCCTCGTCGCCGTGCAGACGGGGCTTCGCGTCTCGGAACTCACGGGGCTCGACTGCGGCGACGTCAGTCTCGGAACCGGGGCGAGTGTTCGCTGCGAGGGAAAGGGGCGACGCCACCGGGCGGTTCCCCTCACCTCGGCCACAGAGGCCGTCCTCAGAGTCTGGATGAGTGAGCGGGCAGGTCGACAGGACGAACCGCTCTTCCCTACTCGGACGGGACGGCGCCTCAGTACCGACGCCGTCGAGCGACTCGTCAACAAGCACGCCGCCACGGCTGCCTCCCGGTGTCCCTCCCTTCGCGCCGAGAAGCTCCACCCACACATCCTTCGCCACAGCTGTGCCATGGCACTTCTCCAGGCGGGGGTCGACTCGGCCGTCATCGCCCTCTGGCTCGGGCACGCCGACATCCGTTCAACTCACGTCTACCTGCACGCCGACATGACCATCAAGCAGCGGGCACTCGAGCTCACGACGCCAGCCTCGGTGCCGCCGGGCCGCTTCCGTCCGACAGATTCCCTGCTCGCCTTCTTGGAGAGCCTGTAACTATGCCGACTCTCGTCCCGAGACGCCGCCCGCGAAGCCCGCCACTGTCAAAGGGATCACCGCCTCGACCGTTCCTCGTGTCGGCATAGTTCCGTGATCGGCATAGGTCGATGACGAGCAGGCTCGGGTTCGAGAGGAAGCGGATCGTCTGCGCCCAGCGGCCCT
>DASPSK010000252.1:0-6445 GCA_035623975.1 Acidimicrobiales bacterium
AGCTCGTCGATTCGAGGGCGGCTCCGAGTGGCCTGACCGTCACGATCACCGGCGTGGCTGGCCAGTCTGGCATGTCGGGAATTGTCCTCGACCTCGAGGGCGTCGCGAGCGAACATGCCCGCGCCTTCAGCGCCAAGCTGAATGCCCCCTCGACCTCCATGATCAGCCCGGCGATCGCGTCAGTGCCGGCAGACGACCTCGTGCTCGGTCTGTTCGGTGCCTACTACGACGGCGAGACCTACTCCGCGCCGACGGGCTGGAATATGGACGCCTTTACCGGTGACGACCAGTGCGCTGCGGTTGCTATCGACTGGCGGCAGACCAGGGGAGCTTCAACCGTGAAGGCGACCGTAACGAGCTCGGGAGCTGAGCCGTATTTCGCCGGCGCGCTCGTGCTCCAACCTAAGGGGAAAGGTTCGAACTGAGGACGGGTGTCGGCCCGACTCAACACTGGTCGACGAACGAAGACAGCGGAACTCGTTGGCTGAGCTCGTAGTGGCCCTTCCACGCCTGACACATTCAGGACTGGTGGCGCTCAGGGCAATCGGGCGGCCGACGGGCGGCGACGCCAGTCTCGACGACGCCGCGCTTCAGCGCGAAGAGTGGAAAGTCCGGTTGGTTGGCCTCACCAAGTCGTACGGCCGCCGGCGGCTGCTCCGGCCCTCCGCCCGTCAGGAGTCCCTCCTGAGCATGCCGTCCTCCAGGCGATAGCTCTCCGAGCAGGTCTCGATCACCTTTGGGTCGTGGGTGGCAATCACGACGGCGCTCCCACGGTCGGCTTCGGCGTGGAACAGGCCGAGAACGAGTTCTCGGCTCTCCGGGTCAAGCTCGGCGGTCGCCTCGTCGGCTACGAGCACGTGTGGCATGACGGCGAGCGCCCGGGCGATCGCGACCCGTTGGCGCTGGCCTCCCGACAGCTCCGTGACGATACGGTCCGCCACCGTGCCGAGCCGAACGGAAGCGAGCGCCTGCCCGACCCGTTCTCGAACCTCTGCCGGTGGCAAGCGGCGGCTCTCCAGAGGGACGGCAACGTTCTCCGCAGCGCTCAGGTGGCGCGCCAACCCGAGCGTCTGCGGGACGAAACCCACCACGGGTGCCCCCTCGTCCTGCTCTGCCGACGAGCCGGACCGCTCGCCGGTCGGCACTATCTCGACCGTTCCGGAGTCCGGCGGCAGCACGCTCGACAGCACCATCAACAGTGACGTCTTTCCCGACCCCGACGGACCCGTCACGGCGACAGCCGACCCGGAGGGGACGTCGAGGTCGACGCCGTCGAGGAGCTGCCGTTCGCCCAGGTAAAGCCGGAGTCCTCTCGCCACCAAGGCGAAGCTGGCGGGCGTGCTCACCGTCACCAGGGGCCGCCCGTCTGCCGCGGCTCGGCATCGCGGTCGGCGGCAGGTTCGCCGGTGTGATCGTCGGCGGCTTCGTCAGCGTGTTCATGGGCGCGTGTGCCGTCGTCGTCGTGCCCGGCGACGCGGAGGTCGACCCCACCCGGCTGGCGGATGATCCGCACGAGCGTGTCGGGCGGCAAGTGGTGCAGCATCTCGGGCGGCAGCTGGATCGTGCCGTCGCGCCCGACCACGGCGTACTGGCTACCGTGCCTGCCTTCCGCCCCGACCCGGCCGTCACGAATGGTCACCGTCCGCGGGACGGATCCCGCCAGCTGTGGATCGTGGGTCACCATCACGAGCGTGGCGCCGGTCTGCTGATGGAGATCGTGCAGACCGCCGACGACGCGGTCGCGCCCTGCTACGTCCAGCTGGCTCGTGGGTTCGTCGATGAGGAGCAGCCGGGCACCCCCGGCAGCTCCTGCCGCCAGGGCGAGCAGCTGCTGCTCTCCCCCGGAGAGGGCGAACGTCTTCTTCCCCTCGACCCGCTCGAGACCTGTCCACAGGAGGAGGTCGGCAACGCTGACCTCGCGCCCTCCCTGGGCGCGGGCACCCTCACCGGCGAAGTCGATGTTCTCGCGCACGGTCGCGTACGGGAGGAGATTGGCACGCGGGTCCTGCAGCACGATGCCCACGTCGACGGCCCGGTACCGCCTGAGCTCGGCCGCCGTCATCCGGGCGACATCCCGGCCGCCGACGAGGATCTGGCCAGCTGACGGCCGCAACATTCCGGCCATGATCTTGAGGAGGGTCGACTTCCCGGTCCCGGACGGTCCGAGCAGCGCGACCATCTCGCCCGGGTCGATGTCGAGATCGACGCCGCGCAGCGCCACGACGTCGGTGTCCGGCAGGTGGTAGAGGTGCACGAGCGACGTGCACTCGACGCCGAGCGCCGGCGACTGGTCGGCGACGGTGGCGGAAACGACCTGGCTGGCCTCCACGAAGAGATCCGGGCCGCCGTCGAAGCTCATGCCGACATCCGCAACCGGTCGGGCCGCACCTGGCGCATCACGAGCCAAGCCGAGGCGAGGGCGGCCGCCACGAGCACGACGAGCACGGCCGCACCGGACAGGGCGAGGTCCGTCCATGGGAGGCCGAGCTCGAGGGGAGGGCCCACCCTGCCCGGGGCGAACTCGGGGAGCGAACCGATCGCGAGCGACGCCCCGAGGACCCCCGCTGCCCAGCCGAGCGCTGCTCCGGCCACCGAGACCATCAGCGACTCGACGACAACCGACCGGTACAACGTGCGGCGCGTCACCCCGACCGCCGACAGGCCGGTGAGCTCGATCCCCCGAGCGCGGGCACCGGACGCCGTGGCAAAGAGGAGCGATCCGAGGGCGAGCAGGACCGCCGCCACGCCGGCGATCCCGAAGAGATCGAACCCGAGCGACGGGCCTGACCGCTGGAACCCGCGGAGGACGGATCGCGCCGCGGATGACCCGGTGATCGTCACACCCCCGCGTTCCAGGCGGGAGAGCAGGGTCGCCGAGGGTGGGTGGGAACACCACACCTCGAAGGTGGCTCCAGCAGGTGGCCCCGTCTGAACCAGCTGGGCGAAGCCGAGATCGATCATGGTCCCGTCCGCCCCGAGCTGCGGCAGCGCCTGCACCGTCGCGATGCCGCGCACGGGCACCTCGTTCTCGTCGATCCCGACCGCCTGGTACTGGTCGGGTGTCGACGGGTCGGCGTTGACGGTGGCGAAGCCGGACGTCACGACGGACGGCACGAGCGACGGCACGTCGGCTGGCTGGACGCTCGGCGGGGTCGGCGCGTCGGCGAGGTCGGCGACGATGCTCAACCCGGACCTTGTGGCGGTGGCGGAGGCGAGCCCGTTCACTTTCCACGCCCCCACCGTTCCGAAGCCTGACGCCAGAACCTTCGACGAGCCTCCTTCGTCCTCGGCGAGCGACCGCAGCTGGACCGACACGTTGCGGGCCCGAGGGTCGAGGTGCGCACCCGGGACCCAGACGAGGGTGAAGGCGTCGAGCCGGCAGCCGCCGGAGCAAGCTCCGGCGAGCGACGCCGAGTAGCGGTGCACGCCCGGGCGCAGGAAGCCGAAGTCGACCGTGTTCTCGCTCATGTACACGTCGTCGAACAAACTGAGCTGGAGGTCGGGACGGGGCTCGACGTCGGTGCCGAGGTCGGCCGTCACGACCAGCCCGCTCCCCGGCGGGACCGTCACCGCCGGTGGGGTCGGCGGCCGGAGAGCCTTCGCCAAGGCCGCCACGGAGCGCGGCGCGAGGTCGTCGGGCCACGACGCGATGGCGGCAAAGCGACTCGAGTCGACGGCGATCGTCTCGCCGTAGGAGGCGTTAACGCTCACCACCGCCATGGCTTCGTGGCCGCTCGGGTCCGCCTCCCTCACGGCGTCGAGGAAGTTGACGCCCGAACGCACCTCAGCGCGGAGGACGACCGGCGCTCCGACCTGAAAGCCGGCTTGCATCGTGTCGTTGCGGCGGGACACGGCCAGGCCGGCGACGGAGAACGCCAGCAGCCCGGCAGCGATCGTCGGCACAAGGACTTGCCGCGCCACATTCTCGCGCCGGGCCACACTCCTCGCTGCCAGCCCGGCGGCGACATGTCGGGTCCACCGGGTGAGGCGAGCAAGCGTATCGGCGAACAGCGCCAGCAGCCGGGCGCCGAGGATGCCGGCACCGAGCGCCAGGAGCCCTGGCCCGACGAGAGCGAGCGGATCGGCGGACCCCGTCTGGTGCGAGTGCTGGGCGATCAGCTCCGCCACCCCGGCCGCCGACAGGGCCAAGCCGATGGCATCGACGACCCCCGCGGTGCGGGCCCGACGCTTGGCAGCGGTCTCGAGCGACTCCTCCGAGATCCGCACGCGGAGCAGGGCCCTTGACCCGAAGGCGGCGGCGATCAGCCCGGCGACGAAGGCCCCGAAGGCGGTGGCGATCGCAAGGGTGTCGTAGGTGGGCGCGGCGATGCCGAGCAGCTCGCGGTCGACGAGCCAGACCACTATCCATGCAAGAGCAGCTCCGGCCGGGAGGGCGGCGGTGAGCAGGATGACCGGCTCGCGCAGTGCGAGAGCGGCGATGTTGCGGCGGGGGAGGCCTCGCAGCTCTGCGACGCGAACGTCGTCGGAGCGGAGCGCGCTCGTCGCCCGCGCCACGCTGTAAAGGACGAGCAGGGCCAAGAGGGCGAGCTGGAGGGCGACCACCAGCACGACCGTCCTCGCAGAGCCCTCCTCGCCTTGTGCAGCCGAGAGCACCCCTGACAGGCTGCTCCCGACGACGACACCGTCGGTCGCCTCGGCCGTCGCCTCCCAGGAGGCGAGAGAGTTGAGCACCGGCGTGATGTCGGTCGGCGTGATCGAGCTCACGTGGAGCGGGAGCTGCACCCAGCTCGTCGGGACGAGCACGGCTGAGAGGCGAGCTGCGCCGGGGGCGGTGAGCCATCCGTCGTCGAGCGCTTCAGCACCACTGTTAGGCGGGCCGAAGGGGAAGCCGAAGGGGAAGTAGTCGGTTCCCCACCAGATGGCTGCGGCGGGGTTACCGGGCTGGTACAGGCCCGACACGCGCAGTCGATACGAAGCTGCCCTGGTGCCGTCGGCCCCGCTCCGCCCTGGTCTGCCGGAGGGTGTCGGCTCGAACAGGCTGCCGACCTTCACCCGCAACTGGGCGGCCGACCGAACGCTGAGGGCCACCTCGTCGGAGGTCGTCGGACAGTGACCTGCAACCATTCGGACCTCGCCACATGCGCCGGTCCGGTAGACGAACTCGATTCCGTCCGGCCGTCCCGCCACGGGGCTGTAGACGCTCGAAGCGAGATCCGTCGTCACGATGGCCGGGCCAAAGCGCTGGGCGGCGCCGGTGCCGCTACCTCCGGGAACGGTCGACGCGGCCGCCAGAACACCACCCAATCCCTGCTGGCTGCTCGGCGACTGCGTGATCGTGACACCTGTCTGGTTCGCCGGCACCGACGCCAGCCCGCTCGTGACGATCGACTGGTCGGCGGCGGTCAGGTAGAGGGGGCCAGTCGTGGCCGCCGCCACCGCCACCGCCGCCACCGCGAAAAACGCCATCGACGAGCCGAGGCGCCATTCGATGGCTCTCAAGACGAGACGTGACCGTGGCGGCGCGATCGGAGCCCGACGGCGGGTTTCTCGGCTCGTCACGGTTCCGTAATCTACTAGGCGGCCTTCGCCCACGGCCGGCCGCCCCGGTCTCCCGCCCGAGGGCATTGTGCGTCGAAGCGGCGACCTCCACCCCAGTCATGGAGGCTCGGCGTTTCCTTGCCAGCCGGCCGCGTGCGATGCGAGGAAATCCTTCAGCCCCTCGGCGCTGAGCGGTCGAGAGAACAGGTAACCCTGGCCGGCGTCACACTGCTCGTTACGTAGGTGGTCGAGTTGCTCGGGCTCCTCGATCCCTTCGGCCACGGTCCGCAGGCCGAGCGACTCGCCGAGCTGGACCAGCGTGTGGATGAGCGTCATCGAGCCGGCGGATGTCAACATCGAAGACACGAAGCTCCGGTCGATCTTCAGTATGTCGATGGGGAAGCTCTGAAGGTAGGCAAGAGACGAGTATCCGGTTCCGAAGTCGTCCACGGCCACACTGACGCCAAGTTCCTTGAGCTCCGTCAGGCACTCGAGGGAACGCAGGGGTCGCGCATGAGGAGGCTTTCGGTGATCTCCAAGACGAGATGGCCGGAATCGAGTCCGGAGGCGGCGAGCGCCAAGCTCACCTCGCCCGTCAGTGTGCCCGATTCGAGCTGTCGCGGGGACACGTTCACGGACATGACGAGGTCGTTGCCGGCGTCGCGCCACTCGACCGCCTGCCGACAGGCTTCTTGCAGCACCCAGCTACCGACGGTGAGGATGAGCTCGCTCTCCTCGAGGAGTGGGATGAAGAGCGTCGGCGGGAGGGTGCTCCGCTCGGGATGCCGCCAGCGGAGCAAGGCTTCCACGCCGATCACTCGGGCTGTCTCGAGGGCGAGAATCGGCTGGAAGACGAGGAAGAACTCGTCACGCTCGACTGCCAGGCGCAGATCTCTGCGGAGGGCCAGATGGGCCTCCAGCTGATGGTGCATCTCGGGGGCGAAGA
>DASPSK010000058.1:0-10557 GCA_035623975.1 Acidimicrobiales bacterium
GTCCGGGCGAGGTCGTTGAGATCCTCCTCGAGAACCTCGCCGAGGCGGTGAACGAGCTCGGCGCGCTGCGGCAGCGGGGTGCGGCGCCAGGCATGGAACGCCTCGTCGGCGAGGGCGAGGCGTTCCTCGACCTCCGCATCAGTGTGAGCCTCGAAGGTCCTGACCGTCTCGCCCGTGGCTGGGTTGATGGTTGCGATCGTCACGACCACCGTTCTAGTCCGAATCCGGGCTGACCTCGACCGCTACTGTCGGGTGCGTGAGCGACGACACCGACGAGACGGTCGCTGCCCTCGGCCGGATCGAGGCGACGCTCGACGACGTCGAGGCCGCTCTGGCCCGCCTGCACGAGGGAACCTACGCCGTCTGCGCGTCCTGCGGCCGCGCCATCGACGACGAACGCCTCCAGGCCGACCCGGCGACGCGGTCGTGCTCGGCCTGTGCACCGGCCGGAGTCGCTGGCGCCACCCTCGTTCGCGAACCGACCGAGGGTCGACTCGAGGGCCGGAGCCTGGCCGGGACGGAAGGCGACTGAGTGGCGCGGGTGCGTTTCTTCGCCCAGGCGCGCGACGCGGCCGGATGCCGCGAGACCGAGATCGACGGGGAGACCGTCGGCGGCGTGTTGCAAGCAGCCGTGGCGAAGTTCGGCCCCCCGCTCGGCGACGTGCTCGTCACGAGCACGATCTGGGTGAACGGCGAGCGCGCCGATCATGGGCAGGCGATTGGCCCGACCGACGAGCTGGCGGTGCTGCCGCCCGTCTCAGGCGGCTGAATCCTCCGGCTCAGGCCTTCTTCGTCTCCCAGAAGATCGTGTCGATCTGGCCGATGTTCTCGAGCAGCCGGTCGGCCACCGCCGTGTCGTTGGTCTTCTTGGCTTCGCCGGCGGCCTTCGTCGCCTTCCAGAACAGGTCGTGGAGCTGGGGGTGCTTCTCGAGATGCTCCGGCTTGAAGTAGTCGGTCCAGAGAACCCAGAGGTGGTGCTTCACGAGGTCGGCCCGCTCCTCCTTGATGAGCACCGCCCTCTCCTTGAACACCGCGTCCTCCGAGGCGTTGAACTTCTCCATGCAGGCCTTGACCGAATCGGCCTCGATGCGAGCCTGTGCCGGGTCGTAGACGCCGCAGGGGAGGTCACAGTGCGCCCGCGCCCTGAGCGGCGGGGAGAAGCGGTCGAGCGCAGCGAGCAGGAGAGAACGGGCGCTGCCTGGGCGGAGATACATGCCTCGACTCCTTGGTTGAGATCGTTGTGCCTTCGGGCGACTCACCTTATCCCCATGGTCAGCGGGGAGCTTCGCCTGCGTGAGAGCCTGTGAGCGTGACCGAAGGGCACAGCTCGAGGTGGCCACGCTCGCTGCAGCGACTCGCCGCCATGGACCGGGACCGGTTGCGCCGCCATGTTCTCACCGGCGCCGGAACACTCGCCGCCGCGTCGCTCGCCGTCGCCGGACACGTCATCCGTCGGAGGTTCCTCCGGCTCCGGATCGAGGGCCTCAGCATGGTGCCCGTGCTGGCGCCGGGTGACCGGGTCCTCGTGCTGCGGACGGACCGGGTCACCGTGGGGGACATCGTCGCCTTCACTGATCCCGACGCCAGCGGCGCCGTGCTCGTCAAGCGCGTCGCCGGCGTGGACCGCAGCTCGGTGCGAGTGGAAGGCGACAACTCCGGCACGAGCAAGGACAGCCGGCACTTCGGCCCGGTGCCTCGTTCGGCGGTGATCGGGCGGGTGCTGTGGTGCTACTGGTCTCCGTATCACCCGGCCAAGGCGGGGCGCTGACGCACTACGCTGCGAATCGACGCCGCCACCGGGGCGCCGGGACCGGCGCCCCGTCGTAGCCGCCTGCGGGAAGCCCGCTCGGCCACTTCGGAGACGGCGACGCTGAGACTTGGGAGGAGCCGGTTTGGGATTGATGGGTCTGCAGAGGCAGGACGTGGACAGGCTGCTCTCGCCCGAGTTCATCGAGGGCCTGGCAGACGCGCCCGTGGGTGAGCTGCGCTCGAAGCGGGCCGAGTGCCGGCGCGTGGAGGACCTTGTCTCCTACCTGCGCAGAGTCATCCAGGGGCAGATCGATCTCGTCGTCGCCGAGATGGAGCTCCGCCTCGGCGGTGGCGCCAGCGACCACCAACGCCAGCTCGTCGAAGACCTGCCGAGCATTCTCGCCGGATCCCATCCCCCCGGCGTCACCCCGGCGAGCGCCACGAGTGGCGGGGGCGACGTCGGTAACCTCCATCAGACGACGTCGCTCCTGGCGATGCCGGCCGTGACCGAAGTCTTCGCCGAGGAGGCCGGTCTCGCCCCCGACGAGATCGCTGCGGTCATCTCGCCGGAGCTGGCGGAGACCACGTTCAAGGGCGGCACGCTGCCCGGGGCCAACCTCGGGAGCTTCGCCGATGCCGAGCTGACCGAGCTCGTCGAGCGCCTCCGCCGCCACGAACAGGTCTTGTCGGCCGAGCGCCGGGTGCTGCACGAACGCATCGACCTGTTGCAGGCGATCGTCGTCGAGCGCTACAAGTCCGGGGCGGCGCACGCCGACGCCCTGCTCGAGGACCACAACGTCGTCACCCACGGCGACCCGGGCGACAGCGAGGACGATTCACCCTGAAAGAGATCCCCGACCGCTGGACCGACCTCGGCGAGTTCATCAAGGCCCGGCGGGAGGACGCCCGCCTCTCGCTCCGGCGCCTGTCGGAGATCGCCGGCATCTCCAACCCATACCTGAGCCAGATCGAGCGGGGCCTGCGGAAGCCATCGGCCGAGATCCTCCAGCAGATCGCCAAGGCCCTGCGCATCTCCGCCGAGACGCTTTACATCCGCGCCGGCATCCTCGACGACAACCGGGACCTCCATGCGGATCTCGTCGGGCACATCTTGGCTGCCACCGATATCGACGACAGCCAGAAGCAGGTACTCATCGCCGTCTACCTCTCCTTCCGCGGACAGGCGGACGGCGGCTCGGCCGGCTCCGCCCACCATTCGCGCGCGGCGCACGACGGCGGCGACGGGGCCGAGGACCAGCAAGCCTCTCATTAGGCTGGCGGCCCATGCGCAGGCTCGCTGTGCTCTCCCTGCACACCTCTCCACTCGCTCAGCCGGGTAGCGGTGACGGTGGAGGGATGAACGTCTATGTGCGGGAGCTCTCGACCGCCCTTGCCCGTGCGGGTGTCGCCTGCGACGTCTACACCCGCCGCGACGGCGAGGACGTGCCCGACACCGTCTTCGTCGAGCCTGGCTTCGCCGTGCATCACCTCCGTGCCGGGCCGGCGAGACCTGTCCCGAAGGAGCGCCTCCACGAGCACGTCGAAGAGTTCACCGAAGGCGTCATCGATCACCTGACCGGCGTCGTGCCCCGCTGGCACGCACCCGGGACGCGCAGCATCGGATGGGTGGAGGACGGTGCCGGCGCCGTTCACGCCAACTACTGGCTCTCCGGCTTGGCCGGCCACATCATCAAGCACCGGCTCGACCTGCCCCTCATCTCCACGTTCCACACCCTGGATCGGGTCAAGGCGACGGCCAGCCCCGAGGAGGTGGAGGCGTCCGCCGGTGCCCGGCGAGCCGAGGCCGAGGCCATGGTCATCGGCTGCTCCGACGCCCTCTTGGCGTCGTGTGACGTCGAGGCCGCGCAGCTTGTCGACCTCTACGGCGCCGACCGGGAGCGGATCGAGATCGTCCCCCTCGGGGTCGATCATGCGTTCTTCTCGCCCGGGGATCGCCGCATGGCCCAGCGCGCCATCGGACTCGACGACCTGAGCGGGCCCTTGCTCCTCTTCGTCGGGCGCATCCAGCCGCTGAAGGGCGCCGATGTCGCCGTGCGCGCCCTGGCGGCTCTCAGGTCGGGGGTGGTGGCGGACGCACGGCTCGTCATCGTCGGGGGCCCGAGCGGACCCCATGGTGACGAGGAGCTGAAGCAGCTGCACGAGCTGGCCCTTTCGCTCGGTCTCGAGGACCGGGTGCGCTTCACGCCGCCGCAGCCTCACGAGCTGCTCTCGAGCTACTACCGGGCGGCGGACTGCTGCGTCGTGCCTTCCCGGTCGGAGTCCTTCGGTCTCGTCGCCCTCGAGGCCTCCGCCTGCGGGACCCCGGTCGTGGCGGCCGCCGTGGGGGGTCTCACCACCCTCGTGGAAGACGGCCGCAATGGCTACCTCGTGGATTCGGGTGACGTGGACGGGTTCGCGGAGCGAGTGGCCAAGATCGTCACCGATCCGGGCCTGCAGGCGTACCTCGGCGCAGCGGGCGCCCGCAAGGCACGGCAGTACACGTGGGCGACGGCCGCCTCGCGGCTGCGTGCCCTCCACAACGAGCTCAGCTCACGCGAGCTCGTCGAGTGCTGAAGTGACCCGCCTCGTGGTCGTGGGCGGCGGACGCATGGGCGTGGCGCTCGTCGGCGGTCTGTTGCGATCCGGCTGGCTCGAGCCGGTGGACATGGCGATCGCCGAGCGGCTCGAGTCGGCTCGCCTCGAGCTCTCCGGCCGTTTCCCGGGCGTGGCCGTCGCCGCCGAGCCGGTGGCGGCCGACTCGGCCGTGCTGGCCGTCAAGCCCGGTGACGCCGAGGTGGCCGCCCGCGCCGTCGCCACCGCCGGCGCCCCGCGGGTGCTCTCGATCATGGCCGGGGTGCCCATCGCCAAGCTGGAGTCGTGGCTCCCTGCCGGCACGGCGGTGCTCCGGGCGATGCCGAACCTGCCGGCCGTCCTCGGCTCCGCCGCCTCCGCCCTGGCCGGGGGAGCATCGGCGACCGAAGAGGACTTCGCCTGGGCGGAGGCTGTCCTTTCCGCCTTCGGGGTCGTCGCCCGGGTGAGCGAGGCCTCCCTCGACGCCGTCACCGGCTTGTCGGGCTCTGGCCCTGCCTACGTGTTCCTCCTCGCGGAGGCGATGATCGAGGCGGGCGTGGCGGAGGGGCTCGATCGGGACGTGTGCCGCCTCCTCGTCACCCACACGATCCTCGGGTCCGCTCGGCTGCTGGCCGAGACGGGCGAGGCGCCGGCGACGCTGCGGGCTGCTACCACCTCTCCGGGGGGGACCACCGCCGCTGGCCTGCAGGTTCTCGAGCGTCGGGCCGTTCGCGCCGCCGTCGTGGACGCCGTCGCGGCCGCGGCCGAACGGGCCCGCGAAATCGGCCAGGGGTAGTCACACTTTCCACTTCAGCCACATTGGCGTACAGTCGTACCCGGGCGGAGAGGGGTGATCCATCTGACGAGCATCGATTATTCAAAGGCGAGGTTCTACACAGTCGCGGAAGTTGCCCGGGTACTACGGGTCTCGAGCATGACCGTGTATCGCCTCATCAACTCAGGTCAGCTTCCTGCGGTCCGCGTGGGCAAGTCCTACCGACTGAGGGAAGAGGACGTCAACCGCTACTTGTCGGAGCGCTTCACGGAAGCGGGCTGAGAGGGTCGCGCCGGGCTGACTAGGGTTGCGGCTCGGTGGCGGGCGGGCGTTCCCGCCGCCACCGCCGGGACCGCCGGTCAGGTCGCCTCGCCCGGCACAGGGAGCAACCTCAGCGTGAACCTTGCTGCAATCATCGAACCGCACCCGGCCGCGGCCGTGGCGCTGCGCCATGACGGCCGCGGTGTCACCTACGGCGAGCTGCGGACCCGTGTCGGCATGCTTCGTGCCGCCCTCGCCCGGGAGGGAGTCGTGGCGGGGGAACGTGTCGCCCTCGTGTTCCCCACGACGCCCGAATTCGTCGTGGCCTACTTCGCCGTCCTCGGCGCCGGGGCCGCCGCCGTTCCGCTCAACCCGGAGAGCCCGGTTGCCGAGCTGGCGAGCGAGCTCGCGACGGTGCGGCCGGCGGCGGTCCTGCTGGGTGGTCCGCGGTCGGCCGCCTTGCACGAATCGATCGGGGAGCTCGGCTTCGCCGTTCTCGAGCTCGGGCCGGACGACTTTGCGAGTGCCGAGGGCGCCTCACGCACCGGCGCCGAGGCCGGTCCCCTCGTCGAACGCGCTGACGACGACCCGGCCGTGCTCCTGTTCACGTCCGGCACGGCGGGCGCCCCGAAAGCGGCCATCCTCACTCATGGGAGCCTTCGCGCCAACATCGAGCAGATGACGATGGCCGTCGGCCTCGCCATCTCGGCGGACGATGTCAGCCTGCTCGTCGTGCCACCGTTCCACATCTACGGACTGAACGCCGTCCTCGGCATGCACCTGTCCGCGGGAGGGCGGCTCGTCCTCATGGAGCGCTTCGACCCAGCCATGCTGCTCGAGGTCGTGGCCCGCGAGCAGGTCACAGTCCTGCCAGGCGTGCCCCAGCTGTTCGCTGCCCTGGCCGCCCACGGCTCGGCCGGCGGGGACGGGTTGGCCTCGGTGCGGGTGGCCGTCTCCGGCGCCGCCCCGCTCCCGCCCGAGGTGGCCGAGCACTTCGAGTCGCGCTACGGGGTCCCTGTCTGGCAGGCGTACGGCCTGACGGAAGCATCGCCGACGGTCACCTTCCCAGACCTGCGCGCCCCGCGGCGCCTGCTCTCGGTCGGAGTCCCCCTCAAGGGGGTCGAGGTGCGGATCGTCGACGGGGAGGGGCTCGAGGTCGAGCACGGCGATCCGGGGGAGATACTCGTGCGCGGCCCGAATGTCTTCGCGGGTTACTTCGAGGACACCTCCGCGACCGAAGCCGCCCTTGACGGCGCCGGCTGGTTGCACACCGGTGACGTCGGCGTGATGGACGACGACGGAACCCTCACGATCGTGGACCGGAACAAGGACCTCATCATCGTCTCGGGCTTCAACGTCTTCCCGGCCGAGGTGGAGCACGTTCTCGAGGAGCATCGGGCGGTCGCCGAGGCAGTCGTCGTCGGTGTCGCCGATCCGGTCCTCGGCGAGTCGGTGCGTGCCTTCGTCGTGCCGACGACGAGCAGCTGGCCAGAAGGAGCCGCCGGCCCGGAGCAGTCCCTCGAGCCCGAGCTCATCGAGTTCTGCTCCCGGCGCCTCGCCCGTTACAAGTGCCCGAGCTCGGTCGTCTTCGTCCGAGAACTGCCGCACGGGGTCCAGGGCAAGGTGCTCCGGCGGGCGCTCGCTTGAGGCCCGCCCGCCCACATAGGCGCCATTGCCCGTCAGTCTGACGGCGTGACCGGCGCTTTTGTGGGCGCCCGGCGCCCGTCGTTACCATCCCCCCCCATGGCCGAGCGCTTCGGACGGCGGATCCCAGAGCCGACTGTCGTCCGCCTCCCTCTCTACCAGCGCGTGCTCCAGGAGCTCGCCCTCGACTCGGTCACCACGGTGTCGTCGGCCGAGCTGGCCGACTTCTGCGGCGTGAACGCGGCAAAGGTGCGCAAGGACCTCTCCCATTTCGGCACGTACGGGACGAGGGGCACGGGATACGACGTCGATTACCTCCTCGGACAGATCAAGCGCGAGCTGGGAATAGACCAGGAGCGTGCCGTCGTCATGGCCGGGCTCGGACACCTGGGCCACGCCCTGGCGCGCTCGCCGGGTTTCGTGGCGGGAGGTTTCCGGATCGTGGGCCTGTTCGACGTCGAGCCGGGCACCATCGGCGAGATCATCGCCGGCACGCGGGTGGCCCACCTCTCGGAGCTGGAGGCCGTGTGCCGGGCCTACGGCGCCTCCATCGGGGTGATCACGACGCCGGCGGCCGCCGCCCAGGACGTCTGCGATCGCATGGTGGCTGCCGGCGTGAGCGCCATCCTCAACTTCGCCCCCACGGTCCTGACCGCACCGCCGTCGGTGCAGGTTCGTCACGTCGACTTCTCGGCTGAGCTGCAGGTCCTGGCCTTCTATCAGGCGCACCCCGGCTCGGCCACGGGGCAAGCGGAGGCGGTCGCGAGACTCGGGTCGTGAGCGTCCGGGTACGCTCGGTGCGGGTGCCGGCGTGCGGCACCCGTCGGGAGCGCCCGTCGGCGGCGCCGGGAGACCTGGACCCGTCCGTAGGGTCCTCGAGGGAGAGGTAACCGCCTGTGGCGGTCGTCGTCGTCGGAATGCACGAACGGGATGTGCCCCTCGAGGTCTTCGAGCTCGTAGCCGTGTCCGAGCAGGAGCTGCGAAAAGCGCTCGCCGAGCTCGTCGCCAGCCCGAACGTGTCGGAAGCAGTCATCCTGTCGACGTGCCTGCGCACCGAGGTGTATGCCGCCGTCGACCGTTTCCACGACGGGGTCGCCGACATCGAGACGTTCTTCCGTGCCCGCATGGGCATGGGTGAGGAGAGCCGGGCCGAAGGCGCCCGGGGGGCGGGCGCGACCGCCGGGGAGCATTTCGAGGCGGGCGAGCGCCGCCCGGAGCCCGGAGGCGGTGTGCTCCAGCTGCGTGGAGGGCTCTCCTGTCGATATGACGACGCCGCCATCGCCTACCTGTTCGAGGTGACGGCCGGTATCGACTCGCCCGTGCTGGGCGAGGGCGAGATCCTCCGACAGGTGAAGGATGCGGCCGAGGCGGCCGCGCAGGAGCGTGCCAGCGCGGCGGTGCTCGGACCGTTGTTTCGCCATGCTGTCGCCGCAGGCAAACGCGCCCGCACCGAGACGGCCATCCAGCGGGGCACGACATCGCTCGCCAATGCCGCCGTGGAGCTGGCAGCCGATCGGGCCCATGGTTTCGACGGCAAGCGGCTGCTGCTCATCGGAGCCGGGGAGATGGGAGCGGGCATGGCCCGAGCCCTCGCCGGGCGGGCCGACCTGACCGGTGACGTCGTGGTCGCCAACCGGGGTGCGGAGCGGGCGGCGGAGGCGGCGGACATGCTGGCGGCAGCCGTCGTCGGCCTGGGCGAGGTCGCCTCCGAGCTTGAGGTCGCCGACGTCGTGCTCACCTCGACGGGCGCAGACGATGTCGTCATGGGCGCGGCGATGTTTGAGGCCGCCCTCGCCGGGCGCCGCGCCCGCCTCAGGGCTGCGGGCGGGCCGACGGCCGGCGTGCCGCCGGTGGTCGTCGTCGACCTCGCCATTCCCCGGGACGTGGATCCCGCCGTCAGCACCTTGGCCGGGGTGACCCTTCTCGATGTCGAGGACGTTCGGCGCTATGCGGAGGAGGAGATGGCGGGGCGGGAGGGTGAGATCCCAGCAGTGCGCTTCATTCTCGCCGAGGAGCTCGACCGCTATCGCTCGACGGCTGCTGGCCGGCTGGCCGCTCCCGTGGTGGCGGCGTTGCGTGAGCGGGCGGAGTCATTGTGCTCGGCCGAGCTGGCCCGCCATCGCGCCCGCCTCGATCAGCTCGATGCGGAGGACCGCGAGCTGATCGAGACCGTGACGAGGCGGGTCGTCGCCAAGCTGCTGCACGACCCGACCGTGCGGTTGAAGGAGGCGGCGGGCTCGCCGCGGGGCGAGCGCCTGGCGGAGGCGTTGCGGGCGCTCTTCGACCTCTGAGAGCCGAGCCCTCCCGTGGTCGCCGACCTGAGCAGCTCGAAGGTGCCCATCCGGCTGGCCACCCGCTCGAGCCCACTTGCTCTCCGCCAAGTCGAGCTCGTGGCTGCCGCCCTGGCGGCCGCCCGGGCGGCCGCGCCGGCCGCGCCCGGGGCCACGGTGGCGCAGTCGCCGGTTACGCCGGTGGCGTTGGAGACCAGCGGCGACCTGCGGCCCGACGTGCCCATCGCCGCCATCGGTGGGCGGGGCGTGTTCGTGAGGGAGGTCGACGAGGCCGTACTGGCGGGTCGGGCGGACGCCTCGGTGCACTCGGCGAAAGACTTGCCCTCGAGCATCCCCGACAGCCTTGTCATCGCCGCCTACCTCGCCCGAGCCGATCCCCGCGACGCCCTCGTGGGCTCGCCGCTTTCGGCCCTCGCACCGGCGGCGGTCGTGGCAAGCGGTTCGGTGCGCCGGCGGGCCCAACTGGCCTGGCTGCGTCCGGACCTGCGTTTCGTCGAGCTGCGTGGCAATATCGCCACCCGCTTGGCCAAGGTGCCGGCGGGGGGTGCGGTCGTCGTCGCCATGGCGGCGCTCGAGCGTCTCGCTCTGAGCGGGAGCGCCGCCTCCGTGCTCTCGACCACTGAGATGCTCCCCCAGATCGGCCAAGGAGCCATCGCCGTCTGCTGCCGTCCTGACGACATCGAGGTTGTCGCCGCCCTCGAGGCAATCGACCATGCCCCCACGCGAGCGGCCGTGGAGTCCGAGCGCGCCTGGCTGCGAGCCGTCGGCGGCGGTTGCGAGGCGCCCGTCGGCGCCTACGGGCGATGCCTCGACGACGGCCGCCTGCATCTGGAGGCGATGATCGCCTCGCTCGACGGTCACGTCCTCGTCCGGGAGGCGATGACCGGCTCCGAGCCGGACGAGCTCGGGCGGGCGCTGGCGGCGCGGCTGCTCGACGAGTGCGGGGGCAGGTCACTGCTCGAGCAGGCAGGCGTCCGGACATGACCGTGTATCTCGTCGGGGCCGGGCCCGGAGACGCCGGGCTCATCACCGTGCGGGGATCCGAGCTGCTCGGCCGTGCCGGCGCGGTCGTCTTCGACCGACTCGTCCACCCGAGCCTGCTCGAGCGGGCCCCGGCCGGGGTGGAGCTGCACGACGTCGGCAAGCGACCGGGCGGGCGCGCCAGCCAGCAGGCGATCAACGAGCTGCTCGTCGAGCTGGGCCGACGCCACGATGTCGTCGTGCGGCTGAAAGGAGGCGATCCCTTCGTGTTCGGCCGCGGGGGGG
>DASPSK010000259.1:0-22418 GCA_035623975.1 Acidimicrobiales bacterium
GAGGCGTCCCTTCATGCGCACGACTCGAGGCGCCCGCTCGAGGTACTTCGCCGGCAGGCGGGACTGCCAGAGATCCGGCGGCTCGACGACATGGTCGTCGACCGAGATGATGCGGGGGATGTCGGTCACGTGGGTCACGGGCGAGGCCTCCTCGACTCCTGCCTAGCGGGCGGCGAAGGTCTGGGTGTCGCGCCCCGAGCGCAACACCGTCCCGGGCAGCGCCCCGGTGGGCTCCCCGTCGGCGACCGTGACGACGCCGTTCACGAGCACTCGCCGGACGCCCGTCGAGCTCGCCGTCAGGCGGAGCGACTCCCCGGGGAGGTCCCACACGCGCCGTGCTGGCCCGGAGCCGACCGTTTCGGGGTCGAAGACGAAGACATCGGCGTGGTAGCCGGGCTGGAGGCGCCCGCGCTCGCGTAGCCCGTACAGCTGGGCGGGCACGTCGGTCATCATCTGCAGCGACCGCTCCAGGCTCACGAGACGGCGACCGTGCAGGCAGTCGGCGAGGAAGCGCGTCGGGTAGGACGAGCCCATCATCCGGTCGAGGTGGGCGCCGGCGTCCGAGCCACCGAGCATGACGTCGGGGTCGTCCCATAGCTCGCGGCGCAGCGCCCAGTCGTCGTCGCCGTCGTCGCCGGGCGTGGGCCAGAGCACGGTGCGGAAGTCGTCGGCGATGGCGATCTCGCACAGGCACTCGAAGGGATCCTGGCCCCGCTCGCGGGCGATGTCGCCCACCCTGCGCCCCTCGAGCTCGGCGTTCGCCGGGTTGCCCGTGTCGCCGATGTGGTAGGTGGCGAAGTGCGTGAGGCGGGAGAACGGCGTCCCCTTGGCCTTGGCGAGCATCTCCTCGCGCCTGGCCGGGTCGCGCAGCGCCGCCGCCTTCTCCTCGAAGGGGAGCGACATGATGGCTGACCAACCCGGGATGAGCCAGAGGGCGCAAAACGTCCCGAGGCTCATGTTCATCTCCGCATGCACCGGCATCATGAGGGCGATCACCCGCCCGCCCGCTTGCCTCGCCCGCCGCGAGGGCAGCAGCTGGTGCTCTGCCTTGTCCTGATGGCGTCCCGACACCGTGAGGACGTTCCAGTTGATCGGCCGGTTGGCGGCCGCGCTCACCCGGGCGAGCAGGTCGGCCTCCTCCTCGCTGAAGCCGCGCAGGCACCCCTCCACGATCCCCTCCAGCGTCGTGCCCTCGTGCTCGCCGACGGCGGAGCACAGCGCCACGAGCTCGTCCTCGGACGCCAGGCGGCTGGCGACGGGACGCTCGTCCCCGTCCATGTGCGTCGAGGAGCGCGTCGTGGAGAGCCCGAGCCCCCCGGCGGCGATGGAGTCGTGCAGGACGGCCACCATCTCGGCCACCTCGGGCTCGGTCGCCTCCCGTTCGACGGCGTCGGCCCCCATCACGTAGCGCCGCAAGGCGCAATGCCCGACGAGAAACCCGGCGTTAACCCCCACCCGGCCCTCCAACCCGGCGAGGTAGTCGCCGAACGATTCCCAGTCCCAGGGCGCCCCCGCCTCGAGCGCGGGGATGGCCATCCCCTCGACGCGGGCCATCATGCGACGGATGTAGTCGCCGTCCTCGGCCCGGAGCGGCGCCAGGGTGAAGCCGCAGTTCCCCCCGAACACCGTCGTCACCCCGTGCACGTTGGACGGTGTGGCGTACGGATCCCAGTACAGCTGAGCGTCGTAGTGGGTATGGACGTCGACGATCCCAGGCGCTACGACGAGGCCCTCGGCGTCAAAGGTCGTGGCGGCGGGCTCGGCGAGGGTGGATGCTCCCCTAGGCCCGGCCGGCACGATCTCGACGATCCGCCCGTCCTTGATGCTCACGTCGGCCCGGACCGCCGGAGCCCCGGTGCCGTCGACGACAGTGCCTCCTGTGATGGCGTAGTCGAGCATCAGACCTCCGTGCGAAGCGTCCTGGCGCCTCCGGCGCCGTGGCGTCACCATACCTGACAGGCGTGTCTCGCCGGAAGCCTGCCGCCGCGGGAAGGAGTGGTAGTGACTTCCGGACACATTTGCGCGTAACCGACTACCACATCCTTGAGAAACCCTCCGGCCATCATGCGGTCTATGGCGCGCAGCCGGTACTCATCCCTCGGCCGCGCGCGAGACTCGGGCGGTGTTCGAGCGCTTCACGGACCGCGCGAGAAGGGTTCTCGTCCTCGCGCAGGAGGAGGCGCGCCTCCTCAACCACAGCTTTATCGGCACCGAGCATCTCCTCCTCGGGCTGCTCGCCGAGCACGACGGGGTCGCAGCAAGGTCGCTCGCGTCGCTCGACATCTCCCTCGAAGCCGCGCGGCAGAAAGTCGAGGAGACCATCGGGCCGGCCCGCAGCGCCACTACGACCACGGGCTCTCCGCCGTTCACCCCGCGCGCGAGGAAGGTGCTCGAACTCGGGCTGCGGGAGGCCCTGCAGCTCGGCCACAACTACGTCGGGACCGAGCACATATTGCTCGGGCTCGTGCGCGAGGGCGAGGGGGTCGCCGCCCAGGTTCTCGTCGGTCTCGGCGCCGACCTCGCCACCGTCCGTCAGGCAGTCATACAGCAACTCGCGAGTGCAGAGGGGCGCGATCCTCAGCTTCGCCCCGCGGCGCGGGTGAGGAGGCCGGCCTTCGTCCCAACCTTCGACCCACCCGGAGACGTCGTCACGATCGATGTGGTGCGCCCGGGGCGCGCGCCGGAGGTATTCACGCAGGCACATCAGCGACTGCGCGAGCTGGTCGCGCAGCTCGGCGCCGAACTGGACGCCGGGCACGTCCACGTCAGCTCCGTCGAGACCGACGAAGGCCCGGGGCTTCGCCTCTCGTGCACGCAGAGGCTCGACTCGAGCCGCCCTGACGACGACGCCGAGGGAGAGCCAAGCGGCGACGCGCCGATCACCTAACTCCCGCCGGGCAGATTGGCTCCAGACGGCTCAGCCGCTGCCGGTCCTCCCAGCAGCCGCAGGAAGGCTCAGACGATGCGCCGGAGGATCACCTGGGTCGTCGCCCCGGGCTCGTCGGTGTAGACGCCGGGGGCCTCTCGGTCGATGAGCTCCACGAAGCTCTCGTCCATGTTGAGCGCCATCTGAGCTCGTTCCAGCTCGGCCACGTCGGCAAACGCCGTCACCCAGGCCACGCCGCCGTAGTTGCCGGTCGTGCCGGCGAGGAACAGGGTCGGCAGGCCGGTGATCTGCTCGACCCGCTGAGCGATCTCGACCCCGAGGCTGATACCCCGCGCCAGCTTCCCGGCGGCACCGGTCGAGCGGACCACTCCCACATACTCCGCCCGCCGGTTCGGGTCGGGCGCGCCGTGGACGACCATGCCGAGGGAGTCGTCGACGGACCCCGGGATCACGAACTCCGTCCCCCGATCCACGAGTTCGTGGTAGGCGTTGTCCGCCATCAGCTTGTCGTTGGCTGCCTCCAGGGTGGCGAGGTCGGGCACGAACGTCGACCATGAGATGGTTCCGACGGCGGGAGAGAACGTCTGGGTCCACAGGCTGACCTGCATGCCCGTGGCCTGCACGACTCTCTCGGTCATGCTGGTCGCCCAAGCCATGGATTCACTGAGCTTGCCGCCCGACAAGCGAGCGCGCCGACTGAACAGGTACATGATCCCTCCTCGAAGCTCGATCAACGGGTAGAGCGCCGATCCGAGTAGCACCATCGGCAGAGCATCGCATCACGCCGGCCGGTCCTGACCGGCCTGGTGCTTGTCCAGTAGGAGTGTCCTCCCTCGCAGTTTTCGCGTCAAGGGCGAATCCGTGACGCTTGCTCGGTCCCACCCTCCTTGGGTCCCCCGCCCGACTCCCCGGCAGGACGCGGGCGTCAGCCGGCCTCGTCCCCGCAATCCGCCGGCTCAGAGATCGGGAAAACCGAGGTCAAGCGTTCCCTGCTCGGCACCGCCGTCGACCTCGAGGATCTTCCCGGTGATGAACGACGACGCCGGCGAGGCGAGAAAGAGCACGGCGGCGGCGATCTCACTCGGGTCCCCGATCCGGTGCAGCGGCGTCACGGCCTCGATGACACCTCGCATGTCATCGTCCTGCACGACGACGTCGAGGGCCGAGGTGGCGGCCGACCCAACGGCGACGGCGTTGACACGAATGCGCGGCGCCAGGTCGCGAGCCGTCAATCGCGTCCAGTGGGCGAGCGCCGCTTTCGCCGTTCCGTAGGCGACATACCCGCGATTCGCCAGCCGGCCGATCGCCGAGGAGATGCTCACGACGGCGCCGCCGCCGGTCTCCAACATCAACGGCACCGCCGCCCGCGTGAGCGCATGAGCGGTCGAGACGTTGAAATGAAACGCTCGCTCGAGGTTGCCGGGCGATGTCTCGGGCCACGCCCTCGGCGTCCAGCCGCCGACGTTGTTCACCACGATGTCCACCCGTCCGAAGCGCAGGGCGGCGACGCCCGCCAGCTCGCCGGCGGCGTCGAGCTCGGTCAGGTCCGCCACGACCACTTCGGCTCGGCGGCCGAGTGCCCTCACCTCCTCGGCCACGCGTTCGAGGTCGCCAGCCGTCCTGGCGGCGATCACGACGTCCGCCCCCGCCTCGGCGAGCGCCACGGATATGGCTGCTCCCAGCCCCCGCCCGGCACCTGTCACGATGGCGACCCGCCCGTCGAGCCGGAAGCGCTCGAGGATCACTCGAGGGTCATCCGAGCCCGGCGCCGCCCGCGGCCAACGGCTCGAACTCGTCATGGCCGGCGGACACGCATCGCAGGGTGAGCGTTCGGCAGAAGAGCTCCTCGAACAGGCTCTTCTTGCGCTGGAACATCCACTGCTCGAGCTCGGCATCACCCCGGCAGTGGGCCACGAGCCGGACGGCGTCCGCATCGACCTCGGCGCCGACCTCGAAGACGAGCGAGGCGTGGGACACGTCGAAACCGTCGGCGAGCCGCAACAGCGACAGCAGCGATAGGCAGCGCGTCTTGTCCGCCGACGACAGCAACACCCAGGCGTTGAAAGACTCCCGCGGCCGGCCCCGCGTGTGGTAGCGCCCCAGGCACGAGAGCATGAGGATCTCATCGGGGGAGAAGCCCCGTAACCCGCCGTTCTCGATCAGATAGGCCGTGTGGCGCCCGTGGCCGTCGCGGCTGACGTGCTCGCCGATGTCGTGGAGGAGGGCGGCGAGCTCGAGCAGCTCGCGGTCGTGCGGGCCGAGCCGGTGGACCGCGGCGGTGGCGTCGAAGAGCTGGCAGGCGAGCCGGGCGACGATCTCGCCGTGCGCCTCGCGCCAGTTCGACCTCCGGCACAGCGACAGCACAGAGGCCCGGCGGATGGCTCTCGGATCTCCGCCGAGATCGGCGCGGTCGTGCTTGCCGATGGCCGAGAGCACCATGCCCTCGCGCAGCGCCCACTCGCTCGCCGTCAGCTCCAAGAAACCCGTCTCCTCCATCAACACCTCCGCCACGGTGACTCCCGCCGGGAGCAGCTCGGCGCGGCGAGCGTCGATGCCCGGCAGGCGCGCCCGATCTGCCGAGGTGAGCGAGAACACGAGGTCGGAGAAGTCGGCGACCTCCTTGGCGGACACGCTCAACTGGTTGAGCACCGGTGGGACGATGCCGTCGCGCAACGCCACGGACGCCCGCACGATGGCGCACAGGGTGCCCGACGATCCGATCAGCTGTTGCGGTCCCTCGTCGATGAGCTCGGGCAGGACGGCGGCCAGGTCTTCCTCCACGCGGCGCCGGAGCCGCGCCCGATCCTTGACACTGGGCGGGTCGGAACGGACGAGCTCGGCCGTGAGGCGGCCGACGCCGAGGTGAAGGCTGGTGGCGTACAGCAGACCGGCGCGGTCCCCGACGGACAGCTCCAGGCTCCCGCCCCCGAGATCGGCGCACAACGCCGGGCCGGGATCGATGAGCACGCTGGCTCGGACGGCCTCGAAGATGAGCTGGGCTTCCTTGATGCCGTTGATCACCTTCACGCGCACGCCCGTCGCCGCCTCGAGCGCCTCGACCGCCGCCGCCCCGTTCGCCGCCTCCCGCAGGGCGGCCGTGCCGTAGGCGAGAATCTCGTCGGCACTGTTGGACTCGGCAATCGCCCGGAAGCGGCGCACGACCTCGATCGCCCCCGCCAGCGCCTCGTCGGTGATGACGCCGTTGAGGGCGACGACGTCACCGAGCCTGAGCATCTCCTTCTCCCGCACGAGGGGCACGAAACTGCCGTCCGGGCGGGTGGCGACGACGAGGAGGTGGAACGAGTTCGTGCCCAGGTCTAAAGCGGCGATCCGCACCGTGCCGCCCGCTGCCTAGGTGTGCATCTCGGAGCTGCGTCGCTTGCGCGAGCGCTCGACGGCAAGATCCTCGAGTCGCCTCTGGGTTGAGATGCCGCGGACGCAGGGTACGCGGTGCCACCTCCCGGTCGGAGCGAGCTCCCAGGTGGAGACATCGTCGGTCAAGTTGAGCTCGAGCGTCTCGTCCAACCTGCTCCGCAGCTCGGGGTCGATGACCGGCGCGAGCACCTCGACACGGCGGTCGAGGTTGCGCTCCATCAGGTCGGCCGAGCCGATGAAGTAACGGGGCCCCTCGCCGAGGTTGCTCGCTCCGCCGTTGCCGGCGGAGTCGCCCCGCCGAGGGGAGGGACCGGCGGCGCCCTCGGTGCTCGGCCGGCCGAACCGGTAGATGCGCGAGTGCTCGAGGAACCTCCCGACGATGGACCGCACGGTGATGTTCTCGGACAGCCCGGGCACCTCCGGTCGCAGGCAGCACATGCCCCGGACGGAAAGATCGATCCTCGTGCCAGCGTCCGAGGCGCGGTAAAGGGCGTCGATGAGCTGAGGATCGGTGAGGCCGTTGACCTTGATCGTGATGAGGCCGTCCGCTCCGGCGGCCGCCTCCTTCTCGATCTCGCTCAGGCACCAAGCCCGGATGCCGTGCGGTGAGGCCACGATCCGCCGGAAGGCCGGCTGTCGCCCGAAACCCGTCAGGTAGTTGAACAGGTTCGTCAGGTCCTCCCCGACGTCGGCATCGGCCGTGAGGAGACCGAGGTCCTCGTACACGCCGGCCGTGTCGGAGTTGTAGTTGCCGGTCCCGATGTGGCAGTAGCGACGCAGCCCGTCCTCTTCCCGCCTTACGACCAGGCAGGTCTTCGAGTGGGTCTTCAACCCGACGAGGCCGTAGACGACGTGCACTCCCGCCTGCTCGAGCTGGCGGGCCCAGTAGATGTTCGCCCGTTCGTCGAAACGCGCCTTGACCTCGACGAGAGCCGCCACCTGTTTGCCTCGTTCCGCCGCCCGGACGAGAGCGGCGACGATGTTGGTGTCCTCCGAGGTGCGATAGAGGGTCTGTTTGATGGCGTAGACGGCAGGGTCGTCGGCCGCCTGGCTGATGAAGGCTTCCACCGACGTCGTGAAGGAGTCGTAGGGATGATGGACGAGCACATCCCGCTCCCGTAGGACGGCGAAGAGGTCGACCGCCTCGTCCGCCGCCGTCGCGAGGCGCGGCTGTGTCCGCGGGACCCACGGGGGGTCGTGCAGGTCCGGCCGGTCGACGGCATGGATGGCCCAGAGCTGGCTCAGATCCAAGGGCGCCGAGGATTCGTAGACGTCGCCCGAGGTGAGCTCGAGCTCGGTGACGAGCAGCTCCCTGATCTCGGCCGGCATACCAGACTCGATCTCGAGACGCACGGCGCGGCCGAAGCGGCGACGGCGCAGCTCGAGCTCGACGGCGGCGAGCAGGTCATCCGCCTCGTCCTCCTCGAGCGTCAGGTCGGCATTGCGCGTGACCCGGAAGACGTAGCGCCCCCCGAAGGTCATCTCGGGGAAGAGGTGATCGAGGTTGGCGGCGATGACCTGCTCGAGGGGCACGAAGCGCAGCCCCTTGCCGACCCGCACGAAACGGGACAGCAGCGGGGGCACCTTCACCCGTGCGAAGCGGTGTTCCCCGCCGCCGCCGTCGCTCACGATGACGCCGAGGTTCAGCGAGAGGTTGGAGATGTAAGGGAACGGGTGGCCCGGGTCGACGGCGAGCGGAGTCAGCACCGGGAAGATGTCCCGCTCGAAGGCCGTCAGCAGCTCGGCTCGTTCGGCTTCGTCGAGCTCCTCCCACGTGCAAATCTCCACACCCGCCTTTGCCAGCATCGGCACGATCTGGTCGTCGTAGATGGCGTCGATCCGGGCGGTCTGGGCGCGGCACTGCTCGGCGATCGCCTCCAGCTGCTCGCCCGCCGTCATGCCATCAGGAGAACGTTTGTTGACACCGGCAGCGATCTGGTCCTTGAGGCCGGCCACGCGAACCTGGAAGAACTCGTCGAGACCGCCCGACCAGATGGCGATGAACTTCACGCGCTCGAGCAGGGGCAAGTTGTCGTCCTCGGCGAGGTCCACGAGCCGCTCGGCGAAATCGAGATGGGACAATTCCCTGTTGAGGAACCGCTCCGGGCTTTCAGGCGAGATCGCCACGACAGCAGGAGCGGCGGAAGTCGAACCGGTGATGGCGCCGTCGGTGATGACGTCGATATCCACGACTGAGACGCTACCCTCAAGCCGTGGCCGCACTGGCGACGACATCGAAGTCGAAGCCGAGGCGCCGGAGCGAGCTGGGGCTGTTGCTCGTCGGCACGATCGTGGTGACCTTCGCTTATGTCCTTGCCACCCTGGGCGTGTACAACCGCCTCCCAGGTCAATTGGCCGTCTTCGTCGCCATCCTGCTCGGCGTCGCCGTGCTCACCAATCTTGTCAATCGATGGCTCGTGCCCGAAGCAGACCCGGTCCTCCTGCCCGTCGTGCTCGTGCTGAACGGGTTGGGTTTCGTGATGATCGTGCGGCTCGCACCGTACGAGTCACCAGCCCACCTGGCTGGGTTCCAGGCCGTGTGGTCCCTCCTCGGGGTCGCCGGGTACGCAGCCACGCTGATGGTGATCCGGCGATCTCGTGACCTGGAGCGATACCGCTTCCTCATCCTGCTGCTGGCCGCCATCCTTCTCGTCATGCCGCTCGTGCCTCACCTCGGCGACAGTGCCGAGAACATCGACGAGGTCAAGCTGTGGGTGAAGCTCGGCCCGGTCACCTTCCAGCCGGTCGAGGTCTCCAAGCTGCTGCTCGTCATCTTCTTCGCCTCGTACTTCGTCGAGAAGCGCGAGCTCCTCTCGATGTCGACCAACCGCGTGGGCAACCACTTGCTGCCGGATCTACGGCCGTTCGGGCCGATCGCCTTGGCCTGGGCCGGATCCATCGCGGTGATCCTGCTGGAAAAGGACATCGGTTTCTCGCTGTTGCTCTTCATCCTCTTCCTGGCGATGCTGTGGGTCACGACGGGTCGATGGACCTACCTGGTCCTCGGGATCGTCGCCTTCGTCGTCGGCACCTATTTCGCCGCCGCCCTCCTCTCGCAGGTGAGCCAGCGGATCGACATCTGGCTCGACCCCTGGCGCTACCTCCCGCCCGGAGCCAACCAGAGCGGCTACCAGCCGGTCCTTGGCGAGCTCGGCCTGGCGCAAGGAGGCATCACGGGAACCGGGCTCGGCCTGGGGACGCCACAGGCGATCCCCGTCGCCCAGAGCGACTTCATCTTCGCCGCCATGGGCGAGGAGCTCGGACTGATCGGTGCCGGAGCCATCATCGCGGGTTTCGTGCTGATCGTCGGCTCGGGATTGCGGGCGGCCCTCCGAGCCCCGTCGGAGTTCTCGAAGCTGGTCGCGCTTGGGCTCACCGTCACCGTCTGCTTCCAGGCCTTCCTCATCATGGCCGGCGTGACCCGCCTGCTCCCGCTCACCGGTGTCACTCTCCCGTTCGTCTCCTACGGAGGGTCGTCACTCGTGGCGAACTACGTCCTCGTGGCCTTGCTCATGCGCATATCGAACGAAGGCGCCGAGGCCCCGGCGTCGATGCCGCGTGGCGTGCGTGCCGTCACCGCCCGCCGAGCTGCCAGCCGGCGGGCGGCGGCTGCCGCCCTCCACTAGCTCCGCGGCAGCTGGGCGGCGCGGCGGCCCTCCACGGCCCGCCCGGTCTCCCCTTCGTTCTCAGTTCTGCCCGGTTCTCAGTTCTGCCCGGTTCTCAGTTCTGCCCGGCAGCGGCTCCGGCCGCTCGGTCGAGCACATCTGGATCGGCCATGATGGGCACACGCATCTGCTGCCGCAACGCCAAGGCGATGGCGTCCGAGGGTCTGCAGTCGAGGACGCGCTGGCCGCCCGGGCCCGAGACGGTGATCTCGGCGGTGAACATGCCGCTCTGTAGACCGGTGATACGGACGACATCGAGGGTGAGGCCGAAGTTCTCCATCAGCTGGGTCATGAGCTCGTGGGTGAGCGGGCGTGGCGTGGGCACCCTCCGGCTGGCGTACCCGATGGCGATGCCCTCGGGGCCGCCGATGGGAATGCGCAGCTCACGGTAGGGAAAGTCGGCCTCCTGAAGGACGACCACCGGATGGGTCGACGGAAGCACGAGCACGACGTCGACAAAAAGCATCTGCGACATCGGGGGCGGCAGATTGAATCCGAGCGGCTCATCGGTCTCTGTCTCCTCCAGCGCGGGCTCGCCGGGGGCGCCGTCCTCCCTCGCAGGCGGCTCCGGAGCCTCAACCATGTCCGTGACGGCATGCTCGCCTGCCTCGGGCTCGGTCATCACGCTCTCAGAGATGGCGCCGTCGATCTCGAGGTTGTCGATCTCGACCGTCCCGGAGAGGACGGCGCCGGTGAGCGGGGGGTCGATAAGGGCGGTGTCGGCCTCGGCAGCCTGCTGATGCAGCGAAGGATCGGTCGCAGCCGCCTCGAGGTCGTCTGCCGGCGCAGCCGCGTCGGGGGAGGCCTCGTCCACGTCGCTCACTTGCGACCCGCCCTGCGCATCTCCACGTTTGCCACGAGCCCGACCGTAGCGAAGAAGGCGAACGAGGCAGAGCCTCCGTAGCTGATGAAGGGCAGCGGGATACCCGTGATGGGCGTGATGCCGATCGTCATCCCGATGTTCTCGAACACCGAGAAGGCCAGGAACGCCAGCGCCCCCGCACACACCATGCGCCCGAAGTTGTCACGGGCGGTCTGGGCGCCGCGGAGCATTCGCAGCCCGATGATGCCGAAGAGGCCGATGACGACCGCCGAGCCCACGAAACCCAACTGCTCTCCGACCGCCGAGAAGATGAAGTCCGTCTGCTGGTTCGGGACGTAGCCGAGGTTCGTCGCCGTCCCCTTGAACACCCCGGTTCCCCAGAATCCGCCGGAGGAGATCGCCCCCTTGGACTGGTTGAGGTCGTAGTTCACGCTCTGCGTGCCCTGGTTCTGATGCAGAAAGCTGGTCAACCTCTCCAGCTGGTACTCCTTCAGCAGGTGCACGTGGATGGCCAGGAAGAAGCCCCCGACCACCATCACGGCCAGCAGCGCAAGGTAGCGGACGCGCACACCGGCCGCCACGAGCATGGCGGCGAGAGTGACGCCGAGGATGATGGTCGTCCCGAGGTCCGGCTGGCGGTAGACGAGCACCATGGGGACGCCTGCGAGAACGAGGATGGCGATCATCTCGCGGAGCTCGAGGACGCCCTTTCGCCGGCTCGAGAACGTCGCGAGCGCGATGATCAGGCCGATGGCGGCGAATTCGGATGGCTGCAGCTGCAGGGCACCGAATTGGTACCAGCGCTGGGCACCTTCGGCCGAGTGGCCGATCACGAACACCCCGAGGAGGGACAACACCACCAGGCCGTAGATGACATATCCCGCCTGGCGGAAGCGCCGGTAGTCGATGAGCATCACCGAGCATGATTACGATGCCGAGCATCGCCCAGATGAGCTGTCGTACCAGGTAGTAGTGCCCGTACTCCTCCCGCGTGGCGGAGTACACCATCACGACCCCGATCAGTCCGAGGGCGACGGCGCTCCCGATGAGGGCAAGGTCGACGTGGCGGAGCAGGACGAGGACAGGGTGGCGCTCCCGTCGGCTGACGGCAGACTCGTGAGCGTAGGGAAGAGTCGCCACGCAAGCGAAGGATAGGGGGTTTCGAGGCCGCGGTCGGGCCAGCGGGCCGTCTTCGCCCAGGATGCCGCCGCCGGCCGAGCGCAGGTGGCACTCCGGGACTGCGACCGCTACGCGCCCTCTGGCGCCGATCCACCCACGGCGCGCCACATCGCCGCCAGGGGTGGGCGCATGCCCGTCCACAGCTCGACCTGACGTGCGGCCTGGTGCACGAGCATGCCCAGCCCACCCCGTATGCGGGCGCCGTTGGCGGCCGCCTGCGTCAGCCAGGCCGTCACCGGCGGGTCGTAGACGAGGTCTACGACGAGCTGGCCGGAGCCGAATCTCGACGAGTCGACCACGACCTCAGGGCTCGGCTCGGCGCTGCCGGGCTCGGCCGCCATGCCTCCCGGGGTTGCCTTGACGATGAGATCGGCGGAATCCAGGTCCTTCGCCCGCGCCACGCGGCCACGACCGGGCACGAGAGCCGCCGCTTGAAACGCCCTGGCCGGTGTGCGGTTGACGACGAGCACCTCGCTGGCGCCGGCCCCGGCGAGCGCCACGATGACGGCCCGGGCGGCACCCCCGGCCCCGATCACGCCGCAGCGGCGACCCTCGGGCTCGAAGGACAATTCCTCCCGCAAGTCGGCGAGGAACCCCTCGCCGTCAGTGTTGTCGGCCACGACCTGCCGTCCCGAGAACGTCAGCGTGTTGGCCGCCCCCAGCCGCCGCACGATGGCGCTCCGGCGCGTCGCCAAGCGGGCGGCGGCAGCCTTGTGCGGCATCGTCACCGAGAAACCCACGACGCCGAGGGCCTTGGCGCCCTCGACGGCCGCCTCGAACGACTCCGGAACGACATCGAAGGCGAGATAGGCCCAGTCGATCGCAAGCGCCCGGTAGGCGGCCTGATGGAGGCGGGGCGAGAGCGAATGGCTCACCGGATGCCCGACGACGCCCGCCAAGCGTGTGCTGGCGGACGGCCAGGCGGCCGCAGCCTGAGCCGGTGCGCCCGCCGGCATCGGCCCCGTCATCGCGGCTGTGCCTCCAGCCAGGCGCCCAGCATGACGGCGGCCGCCTCAGCGTCGATTCCGGCCCGGGCGGCGGCGCCGCGGGAGCGACCCCCGGCGCCGCCGGCGCCGGGCGCGCCGGCCTGTCTGCCCGTGCGCCCGCGTCGTCCCGTCTCCCGAGCGCCATGGCGCTCACGCCGCCGGCGAGCCGCCTCGACGGTCGTCAGGCGCTCGTCGAAGGTCGCCACCGGCACCCCCACGACGGCCGCCAGGGCGGCCGCTTCCTTGGCGGCGGCCCGAGCCGCCTTTCCGGTGTCACCGCTCAGCGACAGCGGCAGCCCGACGACGACGATCTCGGCCTGAACCTCGGCCACGATGCCTGCGAGCGCCTGCCGGTCACGGACGGCATCTCCACTCCTCTCGACAACCGCATAGGGCGAGGCGAGCACACCACCGGAGTCGCTCACGGCAATCCCGATCCGTCGCTCCCCGAGGTCGACGCCTACCGCCCTCGTCACGCTCCGAGCAACTCCCTCAACCGCTCGAGAGCCTGTCCGATCCCGGCGGGCTGCCTGCCGCCTGCCGTCGCCAGCTCGGGCGTTCCTCCTGAACCACCGCCTACCGCCTTGGCGGCGGCAGCGGCGGCTTCGCGGGCGTCGATGCCCGAGTCCTTGCGGGCGGCCACCACGAGGGCGACGCGGCCGTCGTCGCCCACGAGGCCCGCGAGCCCCACGCCTCGCACGGCGGGACGGTCGCGGACGCTGAGAGCCAGATCGCGCAAGGCGTTCGGGTCGAGCCCGTCCCGGCGAGCGACGACCACGCCCCCATGGGCGGCGGCTTCCTCTGCCAGGGCGGCGGCGTCGGCGCCGAGCGCCGCTCCCCGCAGGTCGGCGAGCTCGTGCTCGAGGGCGCGCTGGCGCGCCACCACTCGCTGCGCCGCCGTCACGACTTCGGGCGGCGTCGTCTGCAGCACCTCGGCAGCTGCGGTCAAGGACTCCTCCGCCTCCCGCATCATCGCGATGGCGACGGCGCCCGTCACTGCCTCGATGCGTCGCGTGTTGGAGGCGATGGAGCGCTCCGAGACGATCCGCAGCGGCCCGATCATGCCGAGGGCGCGCACATGCGTGCCGCCGCAGAGCTCGACCGAGCCGTGGCCGGCGTGGACGACGCGCACGCGCTCGCCGTACTTCTCGCCGAAGAAGGCGATCGCACCTTCGGACTCGGCCTCCTCCCGCGTCGTCACCTCCGTCTCGACCGGCACGTCCTGCAGCACCTCACGGTTGACGAGGTCCTCGATGCGGAGAATCTCCTCGTGAGAGACCGGACCGAAGTGACTGAAGTCGAAACGCAGCCGATCCGGCGCCACGAGCGACCCCTGCTGGCGGACGTGGTCACCGAGGACCTGGCGAAGCGCCCAGTGGAGCAGATGGGTGCCCGTGTGATTTCTCCGGATGGCGGCGCGCCGCTCGGCGTCGATGGAAGCTGTCGCCTCCTCGCCCTCCTCGATGTGGCCGTCGACGGCGTAGCCGAGGTGCCGTGTCAGCCCGTCGACCACGGCGGTCGTGTCGATCACGCGAAAGCGCCCCGTCGGCGTCATGATCTCGCCGGTGTCACCGACCTGCCCTCCGCCTTCGGCGTAGAAGGGCGTGCGATCGAGGAAGACCTCCAGCAGCTCGCTGCCGGCCAGAGCGCTTTCACCGTCGACGTTCGCGAAGTCACTCGCCACGGCGCTCGGCAGCACGGCGAGCACCGTCGCCTCGGCGGTGACGTCGCTGTAGCCGACGAATTCGGTGGCGCCGTGCTCGGCGCGGATGGCCCGCCATGCCTCGGCAAGCTCCTCCGGCGTGGCGGTTCCCAGCTTGGACGCCTCCTTGGCACGAAAACGCTGCTCGGCCATGGCCCGCTCGAAGCCGGCGGCGTCCACCGAGACGCCCCGTTCCCCGGAGATCTCCACGGTGACCTCGAAGGGGAACCCGAAGGTGTCGTGGAGCCGGAACGCCACGTCGCCCGGAATCATGGTGATGCCTTTCGCGAGCTCGTTCTCGAGGAGCGCCGTCCCCTGCCGCAGCGTGCGGAGGAAGGCCTCCTCTTCGTGCACGAGGACCTTCTTGATCCGCTCGGTGTCGGTGACGAGCTTCGGGTAGGCGCCCCCCATCGTCTCGACCACCGAGTCAACGAGATCCGGGAGGACGAGGCCACGGCTGCCGAGCTGGTTGGCCCGCAACACCGCCCGTCGGATGAGCCGGCGCAGCACGTAGCCGCGTCCCTCGTTCGAGGGGAACACCCCGTCGGAGACGAGGAACGTGAAGGCCCGTGAGTGGTCGCCGATCACGCGCAGGCTCGTAGAGACGATCCCGCCTTCGGAGAGGTGGTGACCCGTCAGGCGCTCGGCCGTGTGCACGATCGGGGCGACGAGGTCGGTCGCCTGCACGTTGTCGACGTCCTGCAAGATGACGAGCAGGCGGTCGAGGCCGGCACCCGTGTCGATGTTGCGCTTCGGCAGCGGTGTCAGCGTGCCGTCCGCCGACCTGTTGTACTGCATGAACACGAGGTTCCAGATCTCCGGGTAGCGGTCACTCGGGTCGTAGGCAGGGCCGCCCCCCGGGCCGAACTCCGGGCCGCGGTCGAAGAAGATCTCCGAGCTCGGGCCACACGGGCCGATCTCGCCCATCTGCCAGAAGTTGTCCTCGCCGAGCCGCTGCACCCGCCCGGCCGGCATCGGCGTGGTCGACGGCCAGATCTCGGCCGCTTCGTCGTCCGACTCATGCACGGTGACCCAGAGCCGGTCCGCATCGAAACCCAGCACCTCGGTCACGAACTCGTACGCCCACGGGATCGCCTTCTCCTTGAAGTAGTCGCCGAAGGAGAAGTTGCCCAGCATCTCGAAGAACGTGCAGTGCCGCTGGGTCGTGCCGATGATGTCGATGTCGCTCGTGCGCAGGCACGGCTGGATCGTGGTGGCCCGCGGGTAGGGAGGCGGGGCCTCGCCCGCGAGGTACGCCTTGAACTGCACCATGCCGGCGATCGTGAACAGGACCGAAGGGTCGTTCGGGATGAGGCTGGCGGGAGCCACCGCGGTGTGTCCACGTTCGACGAAGAACTCGGTGAACGCTGTGCGGAGGCGCTCGGCTTGCATCAAGGGCTCGTTTCTTCTTGTGGGCTGCCGGTGTCGGGCTCCCCGCGCCGTTCCCGCCACCTCTTCGCGAGGCTGCCTTCGGCACCGTGCGCCCTCGGCACGTAATACCGGCGGCCGGCGAGCTCGTCCGGAAGGTATTGCTGATCCAGGTAGCCCCTTGGGTCATCGTGAGGATACTCGTAGCCGATCCCGCTCCCGACCGCCGATGCGCCGTAGTAGCCGGCACCCCTCAAGTGGGCGGGCACGGCGGTGAAGGGTCCCTCCCGCACGTCTTCCTGCGCCTGCCAGATCGCCGTGGCCACGGAGTTCGACTTCGGGGCGAGCGAGAGATGGATGACCGCCTGCGAGAGGTTGAGCGCCGCTTCCGGCAGGCCGACGAGCTCCACCGCGTGGGCCGCCGCCGAGGCTACGACGAGTGCCATCGGGTCGGCCATGCCCACGTCCTCGCTCGCGAGGATCACGAGCCTGCGAGCGACGAATCGAGGATCCTCGCCCACCTTGATCAGCCGGGCGAGCCAGTAGAGCCCGGCGTCCGGATCCGAGCCCCGCACGCTCTTGATGAGGGCGGAGATGAGGTTGTAATGCTCCTCGGTGCCGTGACGGAACGCCCGCATCGAGCGCGCCTGATCGACGTGGCTCGCCTCGATGAGCACGCCTGGTGCCGCTGCGGACGCCGCCGCGCCGCCTGCCGACGACCCCCCGCCGGCACCGCGGGCGAGGGCTCCTGCCACCTCGATCACCGTGATGGCCACGCGGGCGTCGCCCGAGGCGAGGTCGGCGACGAGGCCGAGCGCTTCGTCGCTCACTTCGAGCCCTTCGGCCGCAGCCGCCCGCCGGGCGACTTCGCCCACCTCCGACTCGCTGAGGGGCTCGAAGCGCCAGAGCGTCGAACGGCTCAGCAGCGGCGTGTTGAGGGCGAAGAACGGGTTCTCCGTCGTGGCTCCGATGAGCACGACGACGCCGTCCTCGACGCCGTGGAGCAGTGCGTCCTGCTGGGCCTTGTTGAAGCGGTGCACCTCGTCGAGGAACATGATCGTCCCGACGCCTTCGGCGCCGAGCGCCTGGCGGGCGTCGTCGAGCTCGGTGCGAACATCTTTCACGCCGGCCTCGACGGCTGACAGGGCACGAAAACGGCGTTTGGTGTGCAGCGCCACGAGACGGGCGACCGACGTCTTGCCCGTGCCCGCCGACCCGTAGAAGACCGCCGAGGAGAGCCGGTCGGCCTCGACGAGCACGCGCAAGGGCGCCCCGGGCGCCAGCAGGTGCCGCTGACCGACGACGTCGTCGAGCGTGGCCGGGCGCATGCGAGTTGCCAGGGGGGCGCGCTTCAACAGCTCGGCCTCGACGGCGGCGTCGAAAAGGCTCGCCTCAGCATGCCTGGCGCTCGAGCTCGCCGGCGACGCACGGCGCGGGGGCGTCATGGCAGCCCGGCCGGGCTCTGGCTCCCCCTCATGGGTGTGACCGTCACAGAGGGGACAGCTGCTGTCAAGCGCAGGCCCACCTCAGACCGTTGCAGCCGCGCCGAGCGGAAAATTTCTCCTGCCCGCGACCCCGCGCCCCTGAGAGATGCTGCACACTCGGGAGAGCCGCTCGCGCAAGTGAATCACGGCGATGTCGAGCCCTATGGAGGCGGCACGATGGAACTCGATCCACGTCACGAACCGACGCCGAGGCCGGTGAGCACCCAGCGCTACCCGGTGGAGGCCTTCAACCCCCTGCTTCGCAGCCTCCTCAGCTGGGGACTGGTCGAACGCGTCGAGACCGAGGACGGATCCCACCGCTGGGACTTGACCGAGGAAGCCCGGCAACGTCTCGACGAGCTCACGCCGGAGCGGCGCCGGGCCGCTGCCACACTCGCGTACCTCGATCACTCGTGCAGCTCCTGCCGGGAGCAGCGGCTCACCCACCTCGTCGACGGTCGCTTCCTGTGTGTCGAGTGCCAGGCACTGCAGACGGAGGAGTCGCAGCCACCCGCGGTGAGCCGAAAGCCGCGATCCCGCCTGCTCCACCGAGACTGAGGCGATCGGGCGAGCGGCGCTGGCAGGGCCCGACGGCGAGAGAGACCTTCAGGGGGCGGGTTTCTCGTTCGGTGGGGTGATGCGGATGTGCAGCTCCGCCAGCTGGGCAGTACTGATCTCGCGGGGGGCGCCGGTCATGAGGTCGGCCCCGGACTGCGTCTTCGGGAAGGCGATGACCTCTCGGATGTTGTCCTCGCCGGCCAGCACGGCGACGAGGCGGTCGGTGCCGAAGGCGAAGCCGCCGTGGGGAGGAGCGCCGTAGCGGAATGCCCCGAGGAGAAACCCGAAGCGGCTCTCCGCCTCCGCCTCGCTGATCCCGAGAGCGGCAAACACGCGGCGCTGGATGTCGGCCCGGTGGATTCGGATGCTGCCCGACCCGAGCTCCCAGCCGTTGACGACGAGGTCATAGGACTGCGACCGCACCCGCAGGGGGTCGGTCTCCAAGAGGTGGAGGTCGTCGGGGTGCGGCATCGTGAAGGGATGGTGGGCCGCCAGCAGGCGGCCCTCCTCATCGACGCCCTCGAACATCGGGAAATCGGACACCCAGAGGAAACGCAAGGGTCGCTCCGACACGGGCGGCTGCCCGAGCTCGAGCCGTAGCAGCCCGAGCGTGCGGCAGGTCGTGGCGCGCTCCCCCGCCACGATGAGCAGGAGGTCTCCGGCCGCCGCGCTCGTGAGCTGGACAATGGCGTCCTGCTCGGCGTCCGAGAGGAACTTCGCCACGGGGGACTCGATCGTCACGGCCCCATCGTGCTCGAGCACCCTCATCCACACGAGACCGGCCGCGCCGAGCTGCTTGGCCCGCTCGGTCACGGCGTCGAGCCGGCCTCGACCGATGGAGGCACCCTCGGGCACCCGGATCGCCCTTACGCACGGCGCCTGGAAGGCACGGAATCCCGTGGCGGCGACCGCCGGCGAGAGGTCGACGAGCTCCATGCCGAAGCGGAGGTCAGGCTTGTCCGTCCCGTAGCGGTCGAGCGCCTCGTCCCAGGTCATCCGGGCGACGGGCGGGGGCACGTCTCCGGTCGCCGCCTCCGCCGCCTCGAGGACCGCAAGCGAGACCACGTCCCAGACGTCTTCCTGGGTGATGAAGGACGCCTCGAGGTCGAGCTGGGTGAACTCGAACTGGCGGTCTGCCCGCAGGTCCTCGTCGCGCATGCAGCGGGCGATCTGGTAGTAGCGGTCCATGCCGCCCACCATCAGCAGCTGCTTGGCGATTTGAGGGCTCTGGGGAAGCACGTAGAACGAGCCCGGCTGCAACCGGGTGGGGATGGCGAACTCTCGGGCCCCTTCTGGGGTCGGTACCCAGAGCAAGGGCGTCTCGACCTCGACAAAACCCTGCCGGTCCATCGCCCGCCGCAGCGCCGCGTTCACCCTCGCCCGGATGCGGAGGTTTCGTTGCATCCGCTCGGTGCGGAAGTCGAGGTAGCGGTAACGAAGGCGGATGGGCTCGTCGGTCTCGGCCCTCGAGTCGAGCGAGAAGGGCGGCGGATCGGCCATGGCGAGGACCTCGAGAGTCTCGGCACCGATCTCGACCTCGCCGGTGGCCAGCCCGGGGTTGACCGTCCCCTCCGGGCGCATGCGCACCGTCCCGGAGATGCGAACGACGTGCTCGGAGCGCAGATCCTGGGCGCCGTCGACGACGCACTGGATGATGCCGGTGTGGTCGCGCACGTCGAGGAACGCCAAGTGCTCACCGTGCTCACGGCGGCGCGCCACCCAGCCGCAGACGGTCGCCTCCGTGCCGGCATCGGCAGCCGTGAGCGTGCCGCAGTAGCGGGTGCGCATGCCGCGGGGACGCGCCGGGTCGTCGGTCATCGGGCGCACGTCGCCCGGGCGCCTGTCCCCAGGAAGCCTGTCCTCAGGAAGCCCGTCCTCGGGGCGCGCAGCGTCGCTCTCGGGCATTGTCGCCCCCGTCAATTCGCTTCGGACGAGGAGGACTCGCCGGCGCCGGGGAGCAGCCGGTAGGCGTCGTACACGCTGTCGAGCTGGCGCAACGAGGTGAGCACCGAGTCCAGATGAGCAGGATCCGCCAGCTCGAACTCGAAGCGCATGCGGCTCACCCTATCCCCCGAGGTATTCGACGAGGAGGAGAGGATGCTCACGTGGTGCTCTGAGAGCACCCGGGCGGCGTCAGCCAGCAGGCGGTTGCGGTCGAGCGCCTTCACCTCGATGCCGGCGACAAAGACACCGCGGCGGTCCTCGTCCCACTCGACCTCGATGACCCGCTCCGACTCGCTCCCTGCGAGCGCCAGAGCGTTGGCGCAGTCCTCCCGATGGACGGAGACGCCCCGCCCCTTCGTGATGAAGCCGACGATGCGATCGCCGGGCACCGGAGTGCAACAGCGCGACAGCCGGACCATGACGTCATCGAGCCCTTCGACGTAGATGGCGCTCCGCCGTCGGCTCGAGGGGCGCCGCGGGGTGAGGGCGGTCAAGGGCAGCTGCACCTCGTTGTCGCCGCCGCGCAGCTCCCGCTCGAGCCGTTGGACGATCGACTGGCCCGAGACGTGGCCCTCGCCGAGAGCGGCGTGCAGGGTGTCGAGGTCGCCGTAGCCGAGGTTGGCGGCGATCGACAGCAATGCCGGCGAGCTCTGCAGCTTCTGCACGGGAAGCCCTGCCCGCCGTAGAGCCTTGGCGAGCTCCTCCCGGCCGGCGTCGATGGCGTCCTCCCGCCGCTCGCGGGAAAACCACTGGCGGATCTTGTTGCGCGCCCGCGGAGAGGTAACGATCTTCAACCAGTCGCGCGATGGGCCTGCCGAACGGATCTTGGAGGTCACGATCTCGACGGTGTCACCGGACTTGAGGTGCGTCTCGAGGGGCACGAGGCGACCGTTGACGCGGGCGCCAACGCAACGGTGACCCACCTCGGTGTGGATGGAGTAAGCGAAGTCGACCGGCGTGGCGCCGGCCGGCAGCGTCATGATCTCGCCCTTCGGCGTGAAGACGTAGACCTCGTCGTGCTCGAGGTCCTCCTTCAGTGTCTCGAGAAATTCCTGTGGGTCTGGGGTCTCTCGCTCCCAGTCCATGATCCGCTGCAGCCAGGCGATGTCGTCTGTGGAGCGGGCGCCCCGGCTGACCGCACGTTGGGGTGACTCCTTGTACCCCCAGTGGGCGGCGATGCCGTGCTCGGCGCGCTCATGCATCTCGTAAGTGCGGATCTGCACCTCCACGGGCTTGCCCTGTGGCCCCACCACGGTCGTGTGGAGCGACTGGTAGAGGTTGAACTTCGGCGAGTTGATGTAGTCCTTGAACCGCCCCGGGACCGGGGGCCAGAGCGAGTGGACGACGCCGAGTGCCGCCCAACAGTCCTTCTCCGCCGCCACGATCACGCGGATGGCCACGAGATCGGTGATGTCGTCGAACTCCTTGGAGCGCACGACCATCTTCTCGTAGATGCTCCAGAGGTGCTTCGGGCGGCCCGTCACCTCGGCTTCGATGCCGAGGTCGGTGAGGCGCCCGCGCATGGCCGCCAGCACCTCGGCGAGCTCGAGCTCGCGCCTGGGGGCCCTCGTCGCCACCATCTGGGCGATCTCCGCGAAGCGTTTGGGATGCTCGGTCTCGAAGGAAAGATCCTCCAGCTGCCACTTGATCTCTTGAATGCCGAGGCGGTGTGCCAGGGGGGCGTAGATGTCGAGGGTCTCGCGGGCGATGCGCTTGCGCTTCCACTCGGGCAAGGCGTCGATCGTGCGCATGTTGTGCAGGCGGTCGGCGAGCTTGATCACGAGCACTCGCCAGTCGCGGGCCATCGCCACGAAGAGCTTGCGCATCGAGGCGGCCTGTTGGGCCTCCTTCGAGCCGAAGCGCAGGCGATCCAACTTCGTCACCCCGTCGACGATGTCGGCGACTTGCGGACCGAACTCCTGGCGGATCTGACCGAGATCGACCTTGGTGTCCTCGACGGCGTCGTGCAGCAATGCGGCACTGGCGCTCACGGCGTCGAGGCCGAGCTCGGCGACGATCGTGGCCACTGCGACGGGATGAGTGATGTACGGCTCACCAGACGCCCGTCGCTGTCCGTGATGAGCCTTCGTCGCCAGGCTGTGGGCGCGCCGCACGATTGAGTAATCCTGGTCCGGACGGTGCTTTTCGAGAATGGCGATGACCCCGTCGACGGACTCGGTCGGCGGCGGGATGATCGCCCGGGCAGGGTTCTCGGCAGCTGGGACGCTCGGCTCCTCCGCGGGCGGCTGCTCACCACCGCTCTCCGGCCCGATCTCAGGCGCCTCCGCGTCGCCCGGCGCCCGGCTCATCACCCCTGAGCGTACCGTTGACAGCCGGCCCGCCTGTGACTGGTCGACGGCGGTTGCATCCGAAGGGCACGCGGGGCGGGGCTCCGTGGTGGCGGTGAGCTGGCTTTCGATGGGCGGGGCGCCAGGGGACCAACCCTG
>DASPSK010000262.1:0-3036 GCA_035623975.1 Acidimicrobiales bacterium
AGCCCGGCGGGTTTCTCGATCCTCGGGGCCGACGTCCGGGGTCGCTTCGAGGCGAAGGACGGCACGCTGGACAGCCGCTGGGCTCCTGAGCCGGCCCATGTCAGCGCGGCGGGAGTGGCTGCCCTCACCGTCTCCTGAGAACGCCCCAGGCTGAGGTCAGAGTTTCAGGGCTGAGCGCAGGTTACGGACCGCCTGGCCGATGCGCTGTTCGTTCTCGATGAGGGCGAAACGGATGTACTCGTCACCCCCAGGACCGAAGCCGATGCCGGGTGAGGTCGCCACCTTGGCCTCGCGTACCAGGAACTTGGCGAACTCGACCGATCCCGCCTCCCAGTAGAGGTTCTCAGGGATCTTGGCCCACACGAACATCGTCCCCTTCGGGCGCTCCACCTCCCAGCCGATGCGGCACAGCCCGTCGCACAGGGCGTTGCGGCGGCCCCGGTAGATCTCGTTGACCTCGAGGGGATAGTCGGAAGCCTCGTTCATGGCCACGATGGCGGCGATCTGGATGGGCTGGAAGGTGCCGTAGTCGAGGTAGCTCTTGAGTTTCGTGAGCGCCTGTACCAGCTCTGCGTTCCCGACGAGGAAGGCCACCCGCCAACCGGCCATGGAGAACGACTTCGTCAAGGTGTAGAGCTCTACGGCCACCTCCTTGGCCCCGGGGACCTCCAGGATGGAGGGGGGCCGGTAGCCGTCGAAGGCCGTGTCGGAGTAGGCGAAGTCGTGCACGAGCACGACGCTGTGCTCCTGCGCCCACTCGACGAGGCGGGCCATCGTGGCGAGGTCGATGCATGCGGTCGTCGGGTTGTGGGGGAACGAGAGGATGGCGACACGCGGCTTTGGCCAGGCCGACTCCCACGCCTCCACCAAGTTGGCGAAGAAACCCTCCCCCGCGCCCGCCTCATCCCGCCCAAGCCCTTCCAGGCGGACCATGCGGATGTCCGCACCGGCGAAGAGGGGCGCATAGATGTGGATCGGGTACGAGGGCGAAGGCACGAGCGCCGTGTCGCCCGGACCGACGAGCACCCACATGAGGTGGGAGAGGCCTTCTTTCGCCCCGATCGTGGTCACTACCTCAGAGTCCGGGTCGAGCTCGACGCCGAAGCGGCGCAGGTAGAGGTCGGCGATGGCCGAGCGCAGCTTGGGAATGCCCCTGCTCGCCGAGTATCGGTGGTTGCGGGGGTTGCGGGCGGCTTCTACGAGTTTCTCGACGGCCACGTCCGGCGAGGGAATGTCCGGGTTGCCGAAGCCGAGGTCGATGATGTCCTCACCGTCCCGGCGCGCCGCCAACTTGAGCTCGTTGATCTCCGCGAAGACATAGGGCGGGAGCCCTGTGACGCGACGTAATTCCATCAGTCGAGGCTACTCCGGCGGCGGCCCAGAGCGACCCCGGCCTCCGCCGCCGCCGAGACGACGAGATCGATCGACTGCGGCCAGCCCCAGACAGCCCAGGTGGCGCCGGCGGAACCGATGGCCCGGAGCCGGTCGGCGGGGGCGGAATCGGCTGGCAACGGGCCGGCCCAGCTCACAGGTGAGCCCGTCGCAGCCGCCGCCCTCAGGTCTGCCGGGTCGGCGTCCCAGAGGTTCAACGTGGCGCCGGTCGCCTGGGCGATCTCGCTCGTGGCGGGGCCACCCGCTCCGATCCAGGTCTCCACGCCCATCGCCTCCAAGGTCTCGGCCACGTGCCGCAGTCGCTCCCGCCGCCAGCGGGCAGAGCCGTAGGGAATCCCGAGGCGGGTGTTCTCGTCCGCGCTGGAGGAGTCGCCGGTCCCGACGGCGGCGATGAGACGGCCCTCGGCCATGCGGGCGAGACTGCCGAGCGAGGCGAGCACCACCTCGTCGGGAAGCAGGCCGACACGGGCGACGAGGGTCCCGACCCGGATCGACCGTGTGCTCGCGAGCACGGCGCCCATAACGGGGTAGAGCGAGAGCGCCGGGCGGCTCGGGCTGCCCCTCGGCCAGAGGTGGTCAAAGACGAACACCCCGTGCAGGCCGGCCTTCTCGGCGACGCGGGCCGCCGCGACGACGCCGTCGGCGTCGGGGCTGAATGTCGGCAACGTGATGCCGATTTGCACCTGCTACCCGCCCGACCTCATGGCCGCCGGTCCGATCTCGCCCGCCTGGGCCGGCGAGCTGCGGGCAAGGACGGCCGCACCGATGGCACCGCCGTGCTCGCCGAGGGCGGCGGGCACGATCTCGATCGCCGGGCGCAAGGTGGGCGCTTCGAGGTGAGCGGGGAAAGCCGCCCGCACGGGTGCGAACAAGGCCTCCCCGGCGGTCACGAGGCCGCCGCCGATCACGATGATCTCCGGATCGAGGATGTTGGCGAGGTTGCCGAGGCCGAGCGCGAGCCACCAGGCGAACTCCTCGAGTATGGCAGCGGCGTCCTGGTCTCCCTCGGCGGCGGCGAGGACGACGTGCTCTCCGCGGACGTCGTCGGAATCCCCCCCGGCCAGCTGCCGCACTCGGTCGGCGCGCCCGGCGAGGGCGGCGTCCCGAGCCAGGCGGCCGAGGCCCGAGCCGGAGGCGTACCGCTCCCAGCAGCCGCGGCGCCCGCACCCGCACAGGGGTCCGTGCGGGTCGACCACGACGTGTCCGATCTCGGCGGCGAAGTTCGCCGACCCGCGCAGCAACCGACCACCCGTGACGATGCCGCCGCCGATGCCCGTGCCTACCGTGACGAAGAGGACGTCGTCTCGGCCGACGCCGGCGCCATAGCGGCACTCGCCCACCACCGCCGAGGTGGCGTCGTTGTCCACGTGCACCCGGACGCGGTCACCGAGCCGGCTCTGGAGCCCGGCACGGATCTGGGTGCCGTTCGCCCCGAGCAGGTTCGGGGCGAAGCGGAGCAAGCCCTCGCGGTCGACGAGGCCGGGGATGCCCACCCCGACGCAGACCACTCCTGCGCCACCAGCAGTATCCGCTTCGGCCAGGGCGAACCCGGACTCGAACGTGCGCAACAGGTGCTCGCACACCGATGCCAGATCGTCGACGATCTCGGCACCGTGGTCGCGAGTGTCCCGCCGCTCCTCGGCG
>DASPSK010000264.1:0-5254 GCA_035623975.1 Acidimicrobiales bacterium
ATGCGGGCGGCCTCCCCGACGTCGAGCCGGTCCTCCGACTCCTTGCCCCAGGGGATGTCGAACACGGTGTCGAGCCAGGTCTGGATCCACCCGTACTCGGGGTTCTGCTCGCTCGTGCGCTCGAGGCGGTCGATCTCCTTGGCCACGGCGGTGCGCACGGCCTCAGGAAACCCCGCCGTCTCCAGCCGCTCCCGGTAGCCGTCCGGTCCGGTCGCCGTGCCCTCCTCGGACAGCTCGCCGAGCTCCTTGCGGATGGCCTCCAGCTGGCGTCTCAGGAGAAACTCCCGCTGCGTCTTCTCCATGCCCTCCTCGACGCTCGTCTTGATCTGGTCGCGAAGGGTGAGATCGGCGAGAGTCTCGCGGGCAGCAGCCAGCACGAATCGCAGACGCTCCTCGACATCGGTGATCTCGAGGACCTTCAGCTTGTTCTCGAGGGAGAGATCGGGCGAGTAACCGGCCAGGTCGGCGATCTGCGAGGGGTCGGTGACGTCCCGCAGGCGCTCGGCCATCCGCCGGGCACCTCGCGAGAGGAGGATGTTCTCGAGCACGGCCCGGTATTCACGGGCGAGCTCGTGGGCGTTGGCGGAGGGCTCAGGCTCCTCTATCGGGTCGACCTGGATCCAGAGGGCCTGCCCGGTGCCGGGCACGCCGGTCCCGATGGTTGCCCTGCGGTCACCGCGGACGACGGCGGCGAGGGGGCCTCCAGGCAGCTCCCCGGTCTCGAGGATCTCAGAGATGACCCCGATCCTGGCGTAGCGACCTTCGATCCGAGGCACGAGCACAAGACGGCCGCCAGCCGATCCAGCAGCCTCTACAGCCGCGCGGGCCTCATCAGTCTCCAGCGCCAGGGTGAAGACCATTCCGGGGAGGACCACTCCCGAGGTGAGAGGCAGTAGTGGCAGGGTTTGCTGTTCGTCGAGCTTGGGCACGCAGACTCCTTTTGTTGCTCATGCAAACAATAGGGGGGCTGCCCCGTATTCCGGCCCTGCGGCTCAGGCGGCGCCGTGCCCAGGGAAGGCGACGGCGCGCTCCGGTGTTGGTGTGAGGGTGATACATGGTATGAACGCGGCCGGAGGCGGCAGTCCCGCCAACTGGAGTGTGATGCGCTCGTTCCGCCGCGACGAGAGCGTGAAGAACACGCGGCTGCCGAAGGGCATCGTCAAGCGCATCGCCGGTTTCGCCAAGCCTTACCGAGTCCAGCTCGGCGTGTTCCTGCTGCTCATCGTCGTGAGCGCCGTCATCGGGGCCGCCAACCCTCTCATCGTGCGGGCGCTCATCGACGAGGGCATCGTCAAGCGCCGCCCGGACGTTGCCATCGTCCTCGCCCTCGTCGTCGCCGGGCTGGCGGTCGTCACGGCCGGCCTGACGCTGTGGCAGCGGTGGATCTCCGCCCGCGTCGGCGAGGGTCTCATCTATGACATGCGCACGAAGGTCTTCACCCATGTCGAGCAGATGCCCATCGCCTTCTTCACCCGAACCCAGACGGGCGCCCTCATCTCCCGGCTCAACAACGACGTCCTCGGCGCCCAGCAGGCCTTCACCGACACGTTCTCGTCGGTCGTCGGCAACGTCATCACCGTGGGCGTCACGTTGGCGGCGATGTTCGTCCTCTCCTGGCAGATCACCCTGCTCGCCCTGGCCATGCTGCCGGTGTTCGTCTTCCCGTCCCGCTGGGTGGGCAGGCGCCTGCAGGCGCTCACTCGGGAGAGCTATGCGTTGAACGCCGAGATGAACACGACGATGACAGAGCGTTTCAACGTCGCCGGCGCCCTCCTCGTCAAGCTGTTCGGTGACCCGAGATCGGAGACGGCCATCTTCGATCGCCGGGCCGGCCGGGTCCGCGACATCGGTGTCACCCAGGCGATGTACGGCGGCATCTTCATGACGTCGCTCCTGCTCACGGCCTCGCTGGCAACGGCCCTCGTCTACGGCTGGGGGGGCTTCGAAGCGGCCAAGGGGTTGCTGGCAGTGGGTACCGTCGTGGCCCTCACGCTCTACCTCACCCGCCTGTACGGCCCGCTCACGGCCCTCTCGAACGTCCAGGTCGATGTGATGACCGCCCTCGTCTCCTTCGACCGTGTCTTCGAGGTGCTCGACCTGCGACCGATGATCGAGGAGCGGGCCGACGCCGTGGCAGTGCCTCGCGGCCCTGCGACCATCGAGTTCGAGCACGTCGACTTTCGCTACCCAACGGCCGAGGAGGTCTCGCTCGCCTCCCTCGAGAGCGTGGCCGTGCTGGATCAGGCCCCGACCCAGCAGGTCCTCTACGACGTATCCTTTCGGGTGGAACCGGGCCAGATGGTGGCGCTCGTCGGGCCCTCGGGCGCCGGGAAGACGACGATCAGCCACCTCGTCCCTCGCCTGTACGACGTCACCTCCGGGGCGGTCAAGGTGCAGGGCGTCGACGTCCGCGGCGCCACGATGGAGTCGCTGCGGGCGGCCATCGGCGTCGTGACCCAGGATGCCCACATGTTCCACGAGACCATTCGATCGAACCTGCTCTACGCCAAGCCGGGGGCGACCGAATCCGAGCTGCGCGAGGTGCTCGCCTCCGCCCAGATCCTCAGCTTGATCGACACCCTGCCCGACGGCCTCGACACCGTCGTCGGCGACCGTGGCTACCGGTTTTCCGGCGGCGAGAAACAGCGCATCGCCATCGCCCGTCTCCTCCTCAAGGCTCCCGATATCGTCGTCCTCGACGAGGCGACCGCCCATCTCGACTCGGAGTCGGAAGCGGCCGTGCAGCTGGCGCTCTCGACGGCCCTCAGGGGCCGCACCTCGGTCGTGATCGCTCACCGTCTCTCGACCGTGCGGGACGCCGACCTCATCCTCGTCGTCGAGGAAGGCCGCATCGTCGAGCGGGGCTCGCACGAGGAGCTTCTCGCCGCCGACGGGCTGTACGCCGAGCTCTACCGCACCCAGTTCGAGGGCCAGGCGGTCTCGACGGCCTGATCCGAAGCCAAGAATGAGGAACGCCGGGCCTTTCGACCCGGCGTTCCCCCTTCGAGATGCGTAGCGGCCTAGTGGACCAGCTCACCCGATGGCGGGTAGACGTCGCGGATGTAGTCGTCCACCCGGTTCTCGGGCAGGCGAGAGGCGACCGCCCAGAAGTAGATGGCGAAGCTGAAGGCTACGACGATGAGCATGTCCCACCAGAAGTGGATCTTGCCGTCCGGCCCGATGAGGTGGGTCTTGAACCAGCCGATGCCGCCGACCAGCTCGTAGCCCACACCGAAGTTGCCGAAGTAGGAGATGAGCGCCATGCCGGCGAGGTACACCGGGATCCAGATGCCGCTCTTGAAGTCGAGGACCGGCTTCTTGTCGTTCAAGCCGAACGCTCGAGAGACGAGCATCAACAGGTAGCCGATGAGGATGACGATCATCAGGGTGCCGACCGTGTACCAGCCCGCCCAGTAGACGATCAGGTTGGCTCCCGCGAAGGCCAGTGGCGCCATGAGGTTCGCCGCCGGGTACCGGTAGGTCCTCGGCAGGTTGGGCTTCGACTGCCGCAGGGCGCCGAGGGCGAGGGGGGCGCCTGCGTACATGAGCACGGAGGCACCTGTCACGATCGACACCAGGCTGTTCCAGCTCGGGTAGGGGAGCAGGAAGAGGATCCCGATGCAGGCCGAGATGATGATGCCCCACGCCGGCACCTTGGTGTTGCCGGTGTTGGTCTCGAAGAGGCGGGGGATGTACCCGTTCTTGCTCAGGCCGAAGCTGATCCGGGAGGTGGAGGTCGTGTACACGAGGCCCGTGCCGGCCGGCGAGATGACGGCGTCGAATCGAAGGATGTACGCCAGCCACGACAACCCCGCCAGAGTCGAGATCGTGTAGTAGGGAGCTGCGTTCAGGCCCGTGGCGTTGACGAGGTTGGACCACACATAGGTGCCCGGCTTGCTGAACTGGAAGAGGAGCTTCGGGTCCAGGGCGGCGATGAAGGCGACCTGGGCGAGGATGTAGATGGCGGCGCCGATGATGATCGAGTAGATGACTGCCCGAGGCAGGTCACGGGGGTTCTTGCTCTCTCCACCGAGTTGCACAGCCTGCTCGAAACCGAGGAGCGAGAACACGATCCCGGCGCCCGGGATGGCGATGAAGATGTCCTTCCAGGCCGTTCCCGACCCACCCGGCTCGAAGAACCCTCCCCCTGTACACGAGGTAGCCGACTTGCAGGTCGAGGCCGTGAAGTTGCCGCTGTGGAAGTGGGTGATCATGAGGACGAGGATCGCCACGATGGGGACGATCACCTTCCAGGTGGTCACGGTGCTGTTGACGTTGGCGAGCCACCGGATGCCGATGAGGTTGATGATGACGAAGACGACCAGCAGGATGATGGCGGCGGCAATGCCCCAACCGTGCAACGATCCACTGAGCTGGCCGGGACCTGGTGGCTTGTACCAGCTGCTGGCCCACGATGCCACCGAGGTGTACTGGATGACGGCGAGTACCTCGATGGGCGCCACCGTCGCGGCCTGGATGTAGGCGAACCAACCGAAGGTTCCGCCGGCCAGGCTGCCGAAGGCGTAGTGCGGGTACCGGCTCGTGCCCCCGGACACGGGGAACAGGCCGCCGAGCTCGGCGTGCACGAGAGCGAGCGGGATGATGATGATCGTGGCGATGATCCAGCCGAGGATGGCCGAGGGACCGGCGATCTCGGTCGCGTACAGGGCTGCGAACAACCATCCGGATCCGATGATCGAGCCTTCAGACGCCCAGGTGAGACCTAACAGGCCGACGTCCCGCTTCAGCCCTTCGGTACCGAGCGCTTGTTCCTGCCCGATTTCTTGCGTTGCCATGCTAGGGCCCTCCCCCCGAAGAGAAACCATCCCACCCTTGCGATGTCCAGGTCGGTGAACTGGCTGTCGGACGAAAGATACCAGTACTTCGTTTTGATTTCACGAAGTCGGTGCCGGGCTGTGGATGCCCACGGCCCCGCGACGGCCCTGCCAGCCCCCGGAGGCGCAGGGAGCGTGCCGAGGGACGGAAGCGCATCGGGCCGCTGGGTGGAGAACTCGAGCGCGACTAGCCTTGGCGTGTTCGCGGGCGTAGTTCAGCGGCAGAACATCAGCTTCCCAAGCTGAGAACGCGGGTTCGATTCCCGTCGCCCGCTCCAAATAGTCGTCACAAGTAACGACCCGCCGTGTTCACAAGTTACGAGTGAACTCTGCCCTTTCATGGGTAACCGACGGGACGAGGGCGCGATCCGGGGTGTCTCTTCTGCTCCTCGGCTGGTGTTGGCGCGTGAGGACGAGCG
>DASPSK010000265.1:0-3023 GCA_035623975.1 Acidimicrobiales bacterium
CGGAACCCGGCCCGTCCCACTGTGGTAGTGGGTTTCGGACCTATGTGTCCGGAACCGACTACCAAGCTGGCCGGCGCGGCCTCCCGGAACCCGGCCCGTCCCACTGTGGTAGTGGGTTTCGGACCTATGTGTCCGGAACCGACTACCAAGCTGGCCGGCGCGGCCGCCGGCGCCGCCCGGCTCAGGGGACGACGTTCACCAGGTTGGGCGGCCGGGCGATGACACGGCGAGGGGCCGCCCCGTCCAGTTGCTGCTGCACCTTTTCGGAGGCGAGCGCCAGCGCCACGGCCTCGTCCTCGCCGATCTCGGCGTCGACCTCGATGCGGTCGCGCAGCTTGCCGTTCACCTGCACGACGAGGGTCGTGCGCTCCGCCTTGAGGTAGGCGGGGTCGGCCACCGGCCAGGGGCGCAGATGGACGTGCTCCGAGTGGCGGTGCTCGTAGGCCTCGGCCGCCAGGTGGGGGGCGAAGGGCGCCAGCAGCTCGAGGAGCGTGTCGATCGCCTCGCCCACGACGGCGGCGTCGGTGCCGGCGTGCACGTGCTTGTAGATCGTGTTCGTGAGCTCCATGAGGGCAGCGACGCACGTGTTGAAGCCGTACCGCTCGATGTCGGTCGTGATGCGGGCGATCGTGCGGTGCACCTCGCGGCGGAGGTCGTCGGCCGTCAGCGCCGGGCCGCCGCCGGCACCCTCGCCGCCGACCTCGCCTGTGGCCAGCCTCCAGACGCGCCCGAGGTAGCGCAGGCAGCCGTCGATGATCTCGTCGGTCTGGTCGGACCAGTCGATGTCCTCGACGGGCGGGCCGAGGAAGAGGTGGCCGAGCCGGAGGGCATCTGCCCCAACGGTCTGGAAGTAGACGTCGGGGGAGACGACGTTGCCCTTCGACTTGGACATGGCCTTGCCGCCGAGACGGATCATTCCCTGGCAGAACAGCTGGTGGAACGGCTCGCGGAGCTCGGCGGGCGAGAGGCCGACCTCGCCGAGGGCGCGGGTGTAGAAGCGGGCGTAGAGCAGGTGCAAGATGGCGTGGGTGATCCCGCCGATGTAGCGGTCGACCGGCAGGTACTGGCGGACCGCCTCCTGGTCGACGGGCTCGAGCTCGTCGTGCGGGTTGGCGAAGCGGAGGAAGTACCAGGCCGAGTCGACGAAGGTGTCCATCGTGTCGGTCTCGCGCACCGCCGGCCCGTCGCAGCGGGGGCAGATGGCGTTGAGGAAGCCCTCGTGGAAGCGCAGGGGGGACTCGCCCGTCGGCCGGAACTCGACGTCCTCCGGCAGCAGGATGGGCAGGTCCTCCCGGCGCACGGGCACGATGCCGTCGCTGGGGCAGTAGACGACGGGGATGGGGCAGCCCCAGTAGCGCTGCCGGCTGATGAGCCAGTCCCGCAGGCGGTAGTTGACGGTGGCATGCCCGATGCCCGCCGCCTCGAGCCATTCGATCGCCTTGGCCTTGGCGGCGGAGGTGTCGAGGCCGTTCATCCACTCGGAGTTGATGTGGGGCCCGTCGCCCGTGTAGGCACCGCCCTCGAAACCCCCCGGCGGCTCCACCGTCCTCACCACCGGCAGCCCGTAGGCCTCGGCGAACTCGTAGTCGCGCTCGTCCTCGGCGGGGACGGCCATGATGGCGCCCGTCCCGTACCCGCCGAGCACGTAGTCGGCCACGTAGATCGGTATGGGTTGCCCGTTGAAGGGGTTGACGGCGTGGCTGCCCGTGAAGGCTCCCCGCTTCTCGAGGGAGCCCTCGGAGGCCTGCCGCTCGAGGTCGGACTCCTGCAAGGCGCGGGCGAGCAGATCCTCGACCGCCTCACGCTGCCCCGGCGTCGTGAGCGTCTCCACGAGGGGGTGCTCGGGGGCGAGGACCGCATAGGTCATGCCGAAGGAGGTGTCGGGCCGGGTCGTGAAGACCTCGATGGCCAGCTCGGGGCGGTCGAGGACGGCGAGGGTGAATTGGGCGCCCTGCGAGCGGCCGATCCAGTTTCGCTGCATCGTCTTGACCTTCTCGGGCCAGTCGAGATCGTCGAGGGCGTCGATGAGCTCGTCGGCGTAGTTCGTGATGCGAAGAAACCACTGCTCGAGGTTCCGCCGCTCGACGATGTCCCCGGACCGCTCGCAGGTCCCGTCGGGCAGCACCTGCTCGTTGGCGAGCACGGTCTGGCAGCCTGGGCACCAATTGACCGGGGCCTCGGCGCGGTAGGCGAGGCCGGCCTCGAGGAACTCGAGGAAGATGACCTGGTTCCAGAGCATGTAGTCGGGGTCGTGGCTGCGCAGCTCGCGGCGCCAGTCATAGACCGCCCCGAGGCGTTTGACGGAGCGTTTCAGCTCGGCTATGCGGGCCTCTGTGTAGACGCGAGGGGGCATGCCGCCTTTGATGGCGGCGTTCTCGGCCGGCAGTCCGAAGGAGTCGAAGCCGAAGGGGGAGAGAACGGCGTCGCCGTTCATGGTGCGGTAGCGCACGAGGACGTCACCGAAGGTGTAGTTGCGGATGTGGCCCTGGTGGGCGGGCCCGCTCGGGTAGGGGTACATGCAGAGGACGTAGGAGGGCGGGCGCGGGTCGTCGATGTTGACCTGGTAGGTGCCTTCGCGGGCCCAGCGCTGCTGCCAGCGGGTTTCTACCTCCTGCACGTCGTACTCGGGCATGGTCCCAAGGTTAGTGGCGGGACCTGTTGAGACCGGAGAGGTGGGTGCTGGTCCGCTCGCGTGCCGCCGGCCGGCGACGATCGCTTCTCCATTCGGGCGCTCCGACCGATCGGTCCCGGCGCTCGGCGGGGCAACCTCAAGGCGCCCGATTGCTAGGGTGGTTGTCACCCAACGGGGGCGTAGCTCAGTTGGTAGAGCGCTTGACTGGCAGTCAAGAGGTTCGAGGGTTCAAGTCCCTTCGCCTCCACGCAATAGTCGTCACAAGTAACGACCCGCCGTGTTCACAAGTTACGAGTGAACTCTGCCCTTTCATGGGTAACCGACGGGACGAGGGCGCGATCCGGGGTGTCTCTTCTGCTCCTCGGCTGGTGTTGGCGCGTGAGGACGAGCG
>DASPSK010000130.1:0-15130 GCA_035623975.1 Acidimicrobiales bacterium
CGACCCGAACCTGGCTCTCTTGCTCGACCGCCTCCTCCCGGACCCCGCCGACCGGGAGTTCGCCGAAGGCGTCGTCTCGCGCTATGGCGGGCTCGTCGGGCGCACGGTGGCTGCGAACGCCGAGGCGAGCGACAAGCACGGGCCGGTGCTCGTCCGCTATGACCGCTGGGGCAACGACATCGGCCTCGTCGCGCACAGCGCCACGTGGGCGGAGAACAAGGCCGAGCTGATCCGGGCGGGTTTCGCCGGCGGGCTGCAGGCTCATGCCGGCCGGCCCGTGCCGGCGGTCGTCACGGCCGCCATCTCCTACCTCGTCTCGCAGGCCGAGACGGCCGCCTACTGCGCCCTCGGCATGACCGGAGGCGCCGCCGACATCGTGGAGCGCTACGCACCGAGCTCGGTCCGCGACGACATCCTCGCCAGGCTGACCTCGCTCGATCCGGAGGAGTCCTGGGAGGGAGGGATGTTCCTCACCGAGCGGCAGGGCGGGAGCGATGTCGGGGCGAACACGACCCGCGCCGTCAAGGACGGAGAGGAGTGGAGGCTGTTCGGCGACAAGCACTTCTGCTCGAACGTGGACGCCGACGTCTTCATCGTCCTCGCCCGTCCCGAGGGTGCCCCACCGGGCAGCCGTGGGCTGGCCACCTTCATCATGCCTCGCCACCTGAGCGACGGCCGCGAGAACGGCTTTCACGTCAAGCGCCTGAAGCCGAAGCTCGGCACCGTCGCCGTGCCCACCGGCGAGGTCACCCTCGAGGGCGCGCTCGCCTGGCTGGCGGGGCCGGAGGTAAGCCCAGCCGACGGGACGGCCTCCAACGGCCAGGACGCCGCCCGCGACGGCAGAGGCCTCAACCGCATGATGGAGATGGTGAACGGCAGCCGCTTCGGCGTCGCCCTCATGAGCCTCGGCATCCACCGGCGCTCGTGGCTCGAGGCGGCCATCTACGCGGCCAACCGCCACCAGTTCGGCCACCGCATCGACTCCTACCCGCTCGTCCGCGAAACCCTCGTCGACCTCCTCACCGACCTCGAGGCCGGCCTCAGCCTGAGCTTCGAGTGCGCGGCGGCCAACCGGACGGCGCCTTCGGCCGAAGAGGGGGCGATGCTCCGCCGCATCGCCATCCCTCTCGCCAAGCTGCGCGCCTGCCGCGTGGGGCTCGAGTCGACGATGCACGCCCTCGAGGTGCTCGGCGGCAACGGGTACATGGAGGACTGGCCGCTCGCCCGGCAGTTGCGGGACGCTCAGTGCCACACGATCTGGGAAGGCACGGAGAACATCTGCTGCATCGACGTGCGCCGCGCCATGCGAGCGGAGAACGCCGACGAGGCCGTCCTGCGGCGGATCGACCGGGCGCTCGAGGAGGGGGCGGCGGCGCCCGGGGCTCGAGGTGTGCTCGACGAGCCGCTGGCGGCCGTTCGCAGCGCTCGCAACGAGCTGGCCGAGGCCGTCACCTACCTCCGCTCCGCTCCGGAAGATCTGGCCTTGCTGCAGCTGCGGCGTTTCTCGTACCTGATGGCGGACACCCTCGAAGGCGCCTTGCTGTGCGAGGAGGCGGCCTTCACCCTCGGCCGCGACGGGGACGCCCGCAAGGCCGTCATCGCCCGTCGCTTCGCTGGCCGGCGACTCGCCACTCAACCACTTCGGGGCATCACCGCCCTGGACCGGACGGTCCTCGACCTGTTCGAACCCATCGTTCGCTACGGCGGGATCGACCCGGTGGAGGCGCTTACGGTGGCGGGGCGGTCGGTGGCAGCTCCGGCCTGAGGGGCCCCGTCCAGCTTCAGATCCATCTCGGCCCGCTCAGCGCCTGCATCTGCCCGCTGCCCCCGAGGCGAGTGACACGGGTCACCACGATGGGCTGCGTCGGGTGGACATGGCGAATGGGTGCAGGTACCGCTCGGGTCGTGACGGCGGCGCCCAGGGCGGCGGACATGAGCAGGCCCGCGACCATGAGAATCGGCTTCGTCGAAGGCCGTTGTGGGCCGGCCTGGCTCTGCGCTCGAATCCCCATGACGCCTCCGGCGCCTCCCGAGCCGGTCCGTGCCGGCTCCTTACCGCGTCAGACGCTCACGGAGGCCGTTTGGTTGCGAAGAAAAATCTCCCGGCAGAGTGCCGCCATCAAAGGGCAGCTTCGGCCGACGCCTACTCGGCTCGGGGAACGTAGCCGCCGCGGCCGAGCGAGGAGCTCTCGAGGAAGTCGATGGACTCGTCGACGTCCCCGCGGACCTCGGTCACCCAGCTGAGGCGCTGCCGCAGGAGTCGCTCCACTCCGCCTTGCAACGTCAGGGCGGAGATGGCGCAGGAACCGCAGGCGCCCTGCAGCTGCACCTCGACGATGCCGGCGTCGTAATCGACATCCACGACGACGAGGTCTCCCCCGTCTGCCTGCACGGCTGGTCGCATGAGTTCCATGAGCTGGTCGAGAGCTGCCTGGCGCGCGGCCCGCTCGGCGTCATCGATGTGCCCGCCGGCGGTCGCCGCCTCGGCCGAGTCGCTCTCCGCCTCGGTGTTCTCGGTGTTCTCGATGTTCTCGGTCGTCTCGGTCGTCTCGGCCTCTGGCACCTCGCGCTCCTTCGGCCCCTCGCTGGCCCCCATGAATGATACGAACGCCGGACGCGGCGCCGTACAGTGCTCGCGTGCAACTCGTCCTCATGGCCGCGGGCCACGGTACGCGCTTTGGCGGGTTGAAGCAGCTGGCACCGATCGGCCCGAAGGGTGAGGCCCTCATGGACTACACGGCGGAGGACGCCGTGGCCGCAGGTTTCGACCATGTCGTGCTCGTCGTGCGGGAAGAGGTCCGGCAGCCGCTCCTCGACCACATCGTGACGTACTGGCCGCCCGAGTTGAGGGTGACGCCGGTGACCCAGGGTCCCGTGGCGGGCACGGCGCAGGCGGTGGCCTCGACCGAGTCGCAAGTGGAAGGCTCCTTCGGCGTGGTCAACGCCGACGACCTCTACGGCGGGGAAGCCATGAGACAGCTGGCGTCCGCAATCGAGGGACTCGGTCCGGACGAGCACCTCATCGTCGGGTACCGGCTCGACCACACCGTGCTGACGGACGCCCCCGTCACCCGCGGCGTGTGCATCACCACACCGGAGGGTTATCTCGTCGTCCTGCGTGAGGAGACGGTGGCGCGCAAGCCGTCCGGCGAAGGCTTCACGGGACGGACGATCGGTGCGCCTGCCGACCAGCCGCCCGACGAGCTGACCGGGGAGGAGGTCGTGTCCATGAACCTGTGGGGCTTCTCGGAGGGGATCTACGACGACCTCAACCGGGCAATCGACCGCTTCGACCCGGCCACCGCCCCGCATGCCGAGGGAAAGCCGCCCGAGCTCCTCCTCCCGGACGTCGTCGGCCACTTGGTGGCAACGGACCTCGCCCGCGTACGGGTCGTGCAGACGAGCGGCCGCTGCGTCGGGCTCACGCACCCTGCCGACGTCCCCCTCGTGCGCAAGATCGTGGCGGCCGAGCGTCTCGGGCGCTAGGTCTCGAGCAGCTCCGCCAGCCGTTCCGCCGCCCCGGCGAAACCCTCCACCATCTCGAAGACAACCTGCCGCGCCGGCTTGACGGCGTTCATGCGGGAGACGATCTGACCGACAGGGATGCCCTGCAGCTCCTCCACGTCGGAGCGGGCGATGCGGCGCTGGGCGCCCGCGGTGAGCATGTACTGGAGGGGCATCGGCAGGGTTCCCGGTGACTCGGGCGCCTCCCAGGCCTCCGTCCAGGCGGTGCGCAGCTGGCGGGCGGGCTTGCCGGTGAGCGCCCGGGAGCGGGCCGTGTCCCTCGAGCCTGCGGACAGCAGCTTGGAGACGAGCTTCGGCGACATGTCGCTCTCGGTCGTCGTCAGCCAGATGGACCCGCACCAGACACCCTCGGCACCGAGGGCGAGGGCGGCGGCGACCTGGCGGCCGTCACCGATGCCCCCCGCCGCCAGCACGGGGACCGGGGCGACGGCATCGACGACGTCGGGCACGAGCACCATGGAGGTGATCTCACCGGTGTGGCCGCCGGCTTCGTAGCCGGAGGCGACGATGATGTCGACACCGTTGCGTACCTGGCTCTCCGCCTGCGAGACGGACCCGACGAGGGCGGCGACTACGACGCCGTGCTCGTGCGCCTGCTGCACGACGTCCGGCGGGGGTGGCCCGAGGGCGTTGGCCAGCAGCTTGATCGGGTGCTCGAGGGCGACCTCGACGAGCGGCCGGGCACCCTCGTGGGTCCAGCCCAGCAAGCGATGGACGTCCTCGTCCGGCGGCAGCGGGGGCACGCCGTAGCGGTCGAGCACCTCCTCGACGTAGGCACGGTGGCGGGCGGGGATGAGCCCGTCGAGGATGGAGGCCATCTCGGCGTTGGAGGCATCAGGCGGGAGATCGCCGGAGCCCGCGTAGGAAGCCGGCATGACGACGTCGACGCCGTACGGCCTGCCGGTGACATGGGCATCGATCCAGTCGAGCTCGATCTCGAGCTGCTCGGGCGTGAACGCCAAGGCACCGAGCACCCCGAAACCCCCGGCGTTCGTGACAGCCGCCACGACGTCACGGCAGTGGGAGAAGGCGAAGATGGGGAACTCGATGCCGAGGGACTCCGAGAGTCGCGTCTTCATGACACCTCCGTGGCCTCGTGCTCGGCGGGCGAGGCGGCGCCCGCCAGATCGGCCGCCGAGAGCGTCGCCCCCTCCGGCGCCACGCGGCCCCCGAGGGCGACCTCGAGCGCCCAGCGGTAGTCGGGCTTCCCCGCGGGGGAGCGCACGAAGTCATCCACGAGATGGAGCTCGCGGGGCACTTTGTAACCGGCGATGCGGGTGCGGCAGTGCTCCTGGATGGACGCCAGCTCCGGTTGGGACCCGCCGCGGGCCTGCACGACGGCGGCAACTCGCTGCCCCCAACGCGGGTCGGGCACGCCCACGACGGTGGCGTCGTAGACATCCGGGTGCGCCTTCACCGCCGCCTCCACCTCCTCGGGGAACACCTTCTCGCCGCCGGTGTTGATCGACACGGAGCCTCGCCCGAGCAGGCTGATCGACCCGTCCGGCTCGACGAGGGCGAGATCGCCGGTCATCACGTAACGGACGCCCCCGGACTCGATGAACACCTCGGCTGTCTTCTCCGGATCCTTGTAGTAGCCGATGGGGATGTTGCCGGAGCGGGCGAGGCGACCGATCTCCCCCGTGCCCGGCGGCAAGGGTCTCAGGTCGGTGCCGAGCACGACCGAGTCGCGCACGGCGGTGACGGTCGGGCCGCCGCGCATGGCCGTCTCCCCAGGCTTCACGATGACGATTCCGTTGGCGCCGCTCTCCGACGATCCGATGGCATCGGTCACGATCAGATGCGGGAAGTGGCGGAAGAACGCCTCTTTCACGTCCGGTGAGAAAACGGCCGCCGTCGAGGAGAGCCCGAACAGCGACGACGTGTCGTACGGCTCGCCCGCCAGTGCCTTGGCCTCGTACTCCTCGATCAAGGGGCGGGCCATCGCATCGCCGGTGAGCATGACGAGGTTGACGCCGAGCTCACCGACGAGCCGCCAGACGGCCGCCGGGTCGAAGCGATCGACGAGGACGACGCGGTTCCCTTTGAAGCTCTGCCCCATGACCCCCCACTGGGTGGCGCCGTGCATGAGGGGGGCGATCGGGAGGAACGTGACGGCGAAGTTGTCGTCGACCGCCTTGCGGGCGAGTCCCTCGGGCTCGTCTATCCGGATGTTCGTGAGCGGGTCGATGCCCCCGCCGAGGGCGAACAGGACGTCCTCATGGCGCCAGACGACGCCCTTCGGGAGGCCGGTCGTGCCGCCGGTGAACAGGACGTAGCGGTCGTCGGGCGAGCGCGGGGCGAAGTCGCGGACGGGCGACTGCGGCTCGAGGGCGCTCTCATAGTCGGTGATGCCCACCTGACCGAAACCCTCCACCGTCTCTAGGCTCCCGTCCCCCTCCCCCGTGCCGTCTTCGACGACGAGCAAGTGCCGCAGCTTCGGGAGGGCGTCCCCGCAGGCGGCTACGAGGGGGGCGAATCGTCTGTCCACCACCATCGCCACGACGTCAGAGCTGGCGAACAGGTAGCGGAGCTCGTCCTCGACGTAGCGGTAGTTGATGTTGATCCAGACCGCCCGCAGCTTGAAGACCGCCCAGAGCGTCTCGACCCATTCGACCCGGTTGTAGGCGTAGATGCCGACGTGGTCACCCGGGCCGACACCCTCGGCGGCGAGGTGGTGGGCGAGCTGATTGGCGCGCGCCTCCATCTCGGCATAGGTCCGCCGGACGCCGTTGGCCACGAGGTACTCACGTTCGGAAAACACGTCGACGGCGTGCTCGAACAGGTCGGCCAGGTTGAAGTCCACCGGCGCTAAGTAGAACATGTTCTTGTTTTTGCAGCAAGCATGCAGGGCAGGTCTGAAAAGATGCGTGCGACCGCCACGGGGAGGGTGCGATGCCGGTTCCGCTCGACGAATACCCGGTCCACCAGGTGCCACTGTCGATGGCTTATGTGGCCACGAGCGATCGCAACGCCTACGACCGGTGCTACGTCAATGTCCACGACCGCACGGGCGAGCTGTTCGTCGTGAGCGGCATGGGCGTCTACCCCAACCTCGGTGTGACCGACGCCTTCGTCACGGTGATGCGTGCGGGCCGGCAGTGCACGCTGCAGCTGTCCGACGCCCTCGAGGGCGATCGCATGGCCCAGCGGGTCGGTCCCTACCGCATCGAGGTCATCGAGCCGTTGCGGCAGCTCCGGCTGATCTGTGAGCCGGGTGAGCTCGGGATCGGCCTCGACCTCCTCTGGACGGGGTCCTTCCCGCCCATCGACGAGCCCCTCCACACGATCCGCGCCGGAGGGCGGATCATCCTCGACGGAGCCCGGTTCGCCCAGGTGGGAACGTGCGAGGGTGTTGTCCATCTCGACGGTGAGGACGTCCGCATCGTGACGGAGTCCTCCGCCGGCACGCGGGACCGGTCCTGGGGCATCCGCCCGGTCGGCGAGAGCGAGCCTGCCGGCCGGGGCGCCGCTGAGCCGGTGGAAAGCTTCGGCTTCTGGTGGACCTACGTCCCGTTGCGATTCGATGAGTTCGCCCTCGTCGTGATCGCCCAGGAGGACGGCGCGGGCACCCGCACGACGGCCGAGGCCGTCCGCATCTGGCCGGCCGAAACGGGCCGCCCACCCGAGCAGCTCGGCTGGGCCGACATCGAGGTGCGCTACCGCCCGGGCACCCGCCTGCCCACTGGGGCGACCATGACGATGTCAAAACGCGGCGCTCCGACGATCGTCGAGATCGAGACCCTCGGCTACGTGCTGCTCAGTGCCGGTCCTGGCTACAACGGCGACCCTGGCTGGTCGCACGGGCGGTGGCGTGGGCGTGCCTGGACCGCCCGCGTCGATGCCGACCTGAGCGATCCCGCCCTCGCCGGTCAGACGGCCTTCGGGGTCATCGACCACGTCGCGCGGGCCTCCTGCGAGGGGCACCTGGGCTACGGGCTGTTCGAGCACGCCAGCTTCGGGCGCCACGAGCCTTCGGGCTTCGCCGGCTGGGAGAGCGTGGCGCCGTGACCGAGCCCGGGGCCGGCAACGAGGCGGGCGCTACGAACGACGCCCTCGGGCTGCAGTCCTCCAGCAGGGACCGTGACGAGCTGCGCCTCGCCCTGGAGGCCTGGCTGTCCGCCTCCGGTCTCGGGACTCGTGTGGTCTCACTCGACATCCCCGAGCACACGGGGGTCTCGAGCCTCTCGGTCCTGCTCGAGGTGGAGGGCGGCCGGGCGGCGCCGGACAGGCTCGTGGCCCGCCTCGCCCCCGATGCCGAGGGCGTGCCCGTCTTCCCGACCTATGACCTGGAGAAGCAGTTCCTCGTCCTCGACCATCTCGCTCGCCACAGCGCCGTCCCCGTACCTCGCGTGCACCGCTTGGAGCTCGACGTCGGGCCGCTCGGGGTGCCGTTCTTCGTCATGGACCGCGTCGACGGCGAGATCCCGCCCGACATCCTCCCCTATCCCTTCGGCTCCTGGCTGACGGAGGCGGACCGGGCGGACCAGCGGCGGTTGCAGGACAGCGCCCTCGCCGCCTTGGCCTCCGTCCACCGGGTCGAGCTGCCGCCCGAGCTCGAGGCGCGCCTCGCCTTCGATCGGCACGGTCGCACGGCCCTCCACCGCCACGTCGCCCAGGTCCGCAGCTACTACGAGTGGTGCTCTGCTGATGGGGTGAGGTCGTCGGTGATCGAGGAGGGTTTCTCGTGGCTGCAGGACCACTGGCCCGAAGCGGTGGACGACTTCGTCCTCAGCTGGGGCGATGCCCGCATCGGCAACATGGTCTTTTGCGACTTCGCTCCCGTGGCGCTGCTCGACTGGGAGATGGTGGGCCTCGCCCCCCGGGAGGTCGACCTCGGCTGGATGATCTACCTGCACCGATGGTTCGACGACATCACCGCCATGATGGAGATCGAACCGATGCGGCACTTCATGCGGGTGCCGGAGGCCGTCGCTACCTACGAGGCCGAGAGCGGCACGACCATGCGGGACATGAGGTTTTTCCTGTTCTACGCCGCCCTGCACCACGGCATCATCATGTTCCGGGTGTCGCGGCGGCAGATCGCCTTCGGCCAGTCCGTCATGCCGGACGACCCGAACGACCTGATCCTGCACCGGCGGACGCTCGAGGAGATGATGGCCGGGACGTACTGGCAGGGTTTCGAGGCGTAGCGCCGGTGACCCGATTGGACCCGGGACCGCCGGCCTCGTCGATCCTGCGGCCGGTGGGCAGGGTGGAAGCTGGACGGTAGGTTCGCAAGCGATGTGCGGTCGTTTCGTCGCCAGCCGGCCGGTGGAGGACATCGCCGCTCTCCTCGACGTCGATGACATCGAGGTGCCCGAGGAGCTGACGACCCCGCGCTGGAACGTGGCTCCGACCGACGGCGTGCTCGCCGTGGCCACGCGTGTCCGCAGCGACGGACCCGAGCCTCGCAGGCGCCTGACGGACTATCGGTGGGGCCTCGTGCCCTCGTGGGCCAAGGATCCCCACGTCGGGATACGGGCGTTCAACGCGCGGGCAGAGTCGCTGACGGACCGGCCCGCCTTTCGCACCGCCCTCGTCAAGCGCCGCTGCCTCGTCCCCGCGGACGCCTTCTACGAATGGGAGAAGATCGCTCTGGGTGGGCGCGTCGTCCGCCGCCAGCCGTGGTGCTTCGCCGCCGCCGACGGTGGGTTGCTCGCCTTTGCCGGGTTGTGGGAGGCCTGGAAAGCCCCTGCCAACCGTGACCCGGAGGCCGCCCTTGCCGGTCCCGGATGGCATGACCACTGGCTGCTGTCGTGCACGATCATCACCACGACGGCGAACGCCCTCGTCGAGCCACTGCATGACCGCATGCCCGTGATCTTGCCGCCCGAGGACTGGGCGGTCTGGCTCGACCCGGGTCGACTCGACCCCCGTGAGCTCAACGCTCTGCTGCGGCCGCCACCCGATGGGCTGCTTTGCTCCTACCCGGTCTCACCCGCGGTGAACAACACGCGCTCGGAGGGACCGGAGCTGGTGGCACCGCTGCCCGCCCGCTCGGCCGGCGGCGGCCAAGGCGGCGGCGACGTCCACGGCGAAGGCGACGGAGACCAACCCCGCCTGCTCCCCCTCCGCTGAGAAGGGCCCGACCGCTGGCGATCTGCCGACGAACCCTCCCCAGATCCCCGAAGAGCTCGGCCGAAAGACCGGGACGCGGCGGGGAGAGGCCGCCGATCGCTCTGGGCGACTCAGACCGGGATGAGCGCGAGCCGCCGGGCGGCGGCGGCCGTCGAGGCGGCGATCCCCGGCCCGTCGAGCCCGAGTCGTGACAGGATCGCATCCGGCTTCCCGTGGGGGATGTAGACGGTGGGCACGCCGAGGACCGCCCGCCGGGCTTCCGGCAGATCGCGCGAGGCGGCAAGGGTTTCGGCTTCGCCGCAGAGGTAGGAGCCGGCGCCGCCGTGGGCGAGTCCGTCCTCGGCGGTCACCACGAGGCGAGCCGTTGCCATCTGTTCGAGCAGCGCCTCGTCAGGGGGACGGATCACGCGGGGGTCGATCACCGTGACGTCGAGCCCATCGGCTTCGAGCAGGTCAGCCGCCTCGAGGCAGGCCCGGGCGAGCTTGCCGATCCCGACGAGCACGATTTCGCCGGAGCCCTCCCGAAGGGTGCGAGCCTCAAGGCCCGAGCCTGGCGGAGCAAGAGGACCTGGCGACGGAGTCTTCGGGTAACGGACGAGGGTCGGCCCGCTGCAGGCAAGTGCCGCCGTGAGGGCGGGCCCGATCTCGGCCGGCTCCGACGGGGCGAAGATGGCAAGGTTCGGCACCTGCAGCGCCTGCACCATGTCGTACAACCCATGGTGGGACGGCCCGTCGTCGCCCGTGATGCCCGCACGGTCGGCAACCACGACGACGGGCAGGCCATGCAAGCCGACGTCGAGGTTCCATTGGTCGACTGCCCGCGCGAGAAACGTCGAGTAGATGGCCACAACAGGATGGAGCCCCGCCATCGCCATGCCGGCGGCCGCCGTAAGGGCGTGCTGCTCGGCGATCCCCACGTCGAAGAAGCGTTCGGGGAAGTGGTCCTGGAAGCTGAGCAAGCCCGTTGGCCCCGGCATGGCGGCCGTGATGGCGACGATCCGGGAGTCGGCCTCTGCCGCCGCCAGGAGCGCTTTCGTGAAGGCGTCGGTGTAGCTCTCCCCCACGAGACTCGGCGGCGGCAGGGCCCCGGGGTCGTCCGTCGACGCCCCCACGCGAGGGAGGGCTCCACCGCTCTGGACGGCAGCCGTGCCGTGCCCGGCGGTCGAGGCGCTCACGGGCGCCGCTCGGAAGTCGTGGAGCTTCTGCACCTCGTCGTCCTCGGCCGGCCCGTAACCCTTGCCTTTCTTCGTGAGGACGTGCAGGACGATGGGCCCTTCCCAGGCTGCGGCCCGGCGCATGGCCTGCTCCATGGCCGGAATGTCGTGGCCATCCAGCGGGCCCGTGTAACGGACCCCGAGCGCCTCAAAGAACACGTGCGGCTCCACGACCTCGCGCAGCGCCGAGGTGAACCCGTGGATCGAGGTGTACGCGACCGGGCCGACGCCGGGCAGGTCGCGCAAGCCCTGACGGAGGCGCTCGCGCAGCTGCACGTAGCGGGGGTCGAGTCGGAGGTGCGTGAGCGAGCCGGAGAGTTTCGAGATGGTCGGTGCGTAGCTGCGGCCGTTGTCGTTCAAGATGACGAGAACGCGGGCGCCGGAGTGGCCGAGGTTGTTGAGGGCCTCGTAGGCGAGGCCGCCGGTGAGGGCACCATCGCCCACGACGGCAACGACGCGTCGCCCGCCTTTCGTCGGTTCGGCTGCAGCCTCCAGCCGCAGCGCCGTCGCCATCCCGTAGGCGTAGGACAGGGCCGTCGAGGCGTGGGAGTTCTCGACGAGGTCGTGGGGGGACTCGCTGCGATTGGGATAGCCCGACAGGCCGCCCTCCTGTTTCAGGTGCTCGAAGCCCGCTCGCCTCCCCGTCAACAGCTTGTGCACATAGGCCTGGTGCCCGGTGTCGAACAAGAGCAGGTCGCGGGGGGAGTCAAAGACCCGGTGGAGGGCGATCGTCAGCTCGACGACGCCAAGGTTCGATCCGAGGTGGCCACCGGTCCTCGAGACGGACTCGACGAGGAAGTCGCGTATCTCCGCCGACAGGATCTCGCACTCAGCGTGCGAGAGGGCCTTCACGTCGCTCGGAGTGTGGATGTGGTCGAGGATCATGGTGTCGAAAGGGCGCCCGCTGCGTCCGGCATGCGCTGATAGAGGCTACCCGGATGGAAGGCACCGTGGGTGTAGACGCCATGGCCGGTCCTCGCCGGGCGGTCACCTTCTCGCGACCCTGCCCAGGGCCGCCCGCCGCGGGTAGCGTGTCGGGCCGGGGCCAACAGGGGAGGAACTGCAGTGTCGCAGGGACTGACTGAAAGCGCGAAAGCCTTCCTCTGCGAGCCCGTCCTCGCCGGCGTCGCCCGTACCGACTTCGAGGGACGACCCGACATCACACCTTCCGGATCGACGTCGACGGCGACGACTTCGTCTTCAACACGGCCGAAGGCCGAGTCAGGACGAGGAACGTCCGCGCACCTCGATCGCCTTGCTCGCAGGTACCTCGGGACCGCTTACCCGAACCTTCGCGAACCTGAGCAGGACATCAAGACCCGGATCCGCCCCGAGCGGATCACGATGCAACCCCAATAGGAGGATGGCGGCAGATGATCATCGGCATTCCGACTGAGGTGAAGACAGCCGAGAACCGCGTGGCCATGACGCCCGACGGTGTGCGCGGGCTCAGTGCACTCGGCCACGAGGTGCGGGTGCAGTCAGGCGCCGGCGAGGGCTCGTCCTTCTCCGACGCCGACTTCATGGCCGCCGGCGGCACGATGGTGACGGCTGAAGAGGCGTGGGCGTCGCAGCTCGTGTGCAAGGTGAAGGAGCCTCAGGAGTCGGAGTTCAAGTACCTGCGGGACGACCTCGTGCTCTTCACCTACCTTCACCTGGCCGCCTACCCGGAGGTGGCCAAAGCGCTCTTCGAGGCCAAGACGACAGGAATTGCCTACGAGACGGTCCAGACCGCTAACGGCGACCTCCCGCTGCTGGCGCCGATGAGTGAGGTGGCCGGCCGGATCGCCACGCAGGTGGGAGCATCCCTGCTGGAGAAGCGCAACGGCACGCGAGGCATCCTCCTCGGCGGGGTGCCAGGCGTGCGGGCCGCTCGCGTCGTGGTCATCGGAGCCGGCCACGTCGGCTGGAATGCCGCCTGGATCGCCCAGGGCATGGAGGCTGAGGTGCTCCTCCTCGACCGCAACATCGACCGCCTTCGCTGGGTCGACCAGATCCACAGGGGCCGCATCCTGACGCTCACCTCCAACCGGGGATCCATCGAGCGGGCGCTCCTCGAGGCGGATCTCCTCATCGGCGCCGTGCTCGTCGCCGGCGGCCGGGCCCCCATCGTCGTGAGCGAGGACATGGTGGCGACGATGCGCCCCGGTTCGGTGATCGTCGACGTCGCGGTCGACCAGGGCGGCTGCATCGAGACGACGCACGAGACGACGCACGAGAATCCGACTTACTTCGTGCACGACGTCCTCCACTACGCCGTCGGCAACATGCCGGCGGCGGTGCCGCACACCTCGACCTATGCCCTCACGAATGCCACCCTGCCCTACGTGCTGGCCCTCGCCGAGCACGGGGTCGCCGATGCTGTGGCCGGCGACGCGGCGCTGCGCGGTGGCGTCAACACGGTCGACGGCGTCTGCGCCAACACCGCCGTGGCCGAAGCGCTCGGCGTCGAAGCAGGCGATCCCGTACAGCTGCTCCGGCGCTAGCGATCCGTGGGGACCAGCGGCTCAGCAGCGGACCCAGGCTGCCCCCTCGCAACGCACGAGCCCGAGTTCCTCCAGATGGTCGATGGCGAGCGCCACCACCCCAAGGTCGAGCTGCGTGCGCAAGCAGACAAGATCGACGAGCGTGGCGCTGTAGTCGACGGCCTCCAGCACCGCCCGCTCGGCCGGCGTGCACGGCGCCTCCGCGCCCGTACCTGTCACCGAGTCGCCCGGCGCCTCCGCGCCCGTACCTGTCACCGAGCCGCCCGGCGCTCCGGCCGGCCGCGTGCCGTCTGACCGCCTGCCGCCCGATCGGGGTGCCCCGGGGCGCCGCGGGGGCCCGAGGTCCATCGCCTGCTGTGCTCCGCCCGGGTGGCGGCCGATCGGAGCCCGGAGCAGCAGGGGCCCCGGCGCCCGGACCACGGCGGCCTCCTCCGGCGAGTCTGTCCCGCCCGGACGGCGCGGCTGCGACCTCCAGGATCTGCTCACCGCCTCGGGCAGATCGCTCGCCAGCCGTGGCGGGGTGAACGAGATGGGCGTCCCGTCCTCCTCGCAGGCCATCGAGAGCACGGCGAGTACGTCGTGCACGTCGAGCGCGACGCCGGCACCGCCTTCTTGGATGATGGCGTTGGTGCCCTCGGACTGGGGGCTTCGCACGGAGCCGGGCACGGCCAGCACGGGCACGCCGTAGGCATCCGCCGCCAGCACCGTGTGGATGGCGCCCCCTTGGCGGGAGGACTCCACCACCACGAGCACCTGGCTGAGGGCGGCGATGATTCGGTTACGGAGGGGGAAACGCCAGCTCTCCGGTGCTGCCCCGGGCGGCGCCTCGGACAGGATGCCCCCGGTCTCGAGCACGCCCTCCCAGAGTCGGCGGTTCTCTCTCGGGTACACCATGTCGACGCCGCCCCCGACGACCGCGAGCGGCCCCCTCGGTCGAGCGGCGGCGGCAAGCACGCCCTGGTGAGCGGAGGCGTCGATGCCGCGTGCCAGACCGGAGACAACGACCACGCCACGTTCCGCCAGCTCGCGGCCGAACGCGAAGGCCACTTCGAGGCCGTAGTGCGTGGCGCGCCTCGTGCCGACGATGGCGACGCAGGGAGCGGAGGCCTGATGGATCCGGCCGCGCACGTAGAGCAACTCGGGGACCTGCCGAGCTCGTAGCAGACGGGCGGGGTAGGCAGCGTCGCCCCGGCGGACGGCGTCGATGCCCCGGGCCCGCAGGTCCTGCCACACACGGGCAACCGGCGTGCTCCGGGCTTGGCGGCGCCATGCAACGAGCCAAGCGCGGGTCTGGGCACGCGCCCGCTCCGTCGCGTGGGGAGAACCCGTGGCGCCCCAGCTCGTCCCGAGGTCGAGCGACGCTTGCGAGGAAGGGGCGCGTGCCGGGCCATCGGCCCCTGCGACCCGATCGCGCAGGGACGGATGGCCGCTGAGGAGCTGCTCGTAGACCTCTCGAGCCGGCCGATCCTCCAGCAACACTCGCAAGCGGGCTGGCGTCATCTCGCGAAGGCCCGCCAGGGCGACCGCATAGGCGACGTCGGGCAAATCCGGCTCACGCCGGCTCGACGCTCGAGGCTCCTCGCTCACGCCACCCACCGCCCCCGGACGACGGCCCGACGGCCGGCGCGCAGCTCCAGGGCCGTCGCCGCCGCCTCGGCAGGCACAGGCCCTTCGACCTGTGCCAGGTCGGCCAGCGTTCGCGCCACCCGCCGCACCCGGTCGAGACCGCGAGCGCTGAGCGAGCTCTCGTTCACTCGCCGGCGAAGCAGCGCCGTCGCCTTCGGGTCGAGCGGCGCCAGTTCGTTCAGGCGGTGGGCCGGGATG
>DASPSK010000139.1:0-2760 GCA_035623975.1 Acidimicrobiales bacterium
TCGTGCGGGCCTCCACCTCCGCGCGGCTGCAGTCGCAGGCATACACGTAGCCGCCCTCCCAGAGCCGCTCGAGGACGGCGTCATAGAGGGCTCGGCGCTCCGACTGGCGGTAGGGGCCTTCGTCCCAGTCGATGGCGAGCCACCGCAGCGCCCCCAAGATGCCCTCGTACTGCTCCTCCTGGTGGCGCTCCCGGTCGGTGTCCTCGATGCGGAGCAGGAAGGTGCCGCCGTTTCGGCGGGCGACGCACCAGTTGTACAGCGCCGTCCTCGCCCCGCCCACGTGGAAGTAACCGGTCGGTGACGGGGCGATGCGCACCCGGACCGGGCGGGACTCGAGCGCCTTCTCCGAGCTCACCCCTCGACCGAGATGGCTTGCTTGGGGCACGACCGCACACACTCCATCACCTTGCCCCGCAGCTCCTCGGGTGGGTGCTCGTTCAGCACGTAGAGGAAATCGTCGTCGCGCACCTCGAAGACCTCGGGGAGGATCCCCATGCAGATTGCGTTGGATTCGCACAGGTCATAGTCGACGATGACTCGCATACGAGGCCCTCCAGACCGGCGTCGGCGCCAACGGCCATGGTAGGCGGGGTCCGCCCGCGTCGCCGCGGTTCCCCGGTGGGCCCGTGCGTGCCGGGCGCGGCCAGGCTCCGATCAGCCTTGGTAGTCGCAAACGGACACATGTGTCCGAAAACGCGACCAACGTCGGCGCTGGAGTCCTGGCGATGCCGGCTCAGGACCGGCTAGGGCTAGGGCTCGGTGTCACGGAGGATCCACATCGAGAAGAACTGCGATCCACCCCCGTAGGCGTGGCCGAGGGCGCATCGGGCACCATCGACCTGGTGCTCACCGGCCGCCCCCCGCACCTGGAGGGCCGCCTCCCCGAAGCGCAGCATGCCGGAGGCACCGATCGGGTTCGAAGAGAGCACGCCACCCGACATGTTCCAGGGGATGCGGCCGCCGAGCCTGGTGTCGCCCGCCTCGGTCAGCCTCCAACCCTTCCCGTCGGGAGAGAAGCCCAGCGACTCCAGCCACATCGGCTCGAACCAGGAGAAGGGCACGTACACCTCGGCGCAGTCGATCTCGGCGATCGGGTCCGTGATGCCCGCCTGCCGGTAGAGATCCGCCACGCAGTCCCGCGAGGCCCGCGGATCGACCTGGTCGCGACCGGAGAACATCGTCGGCTCGCTGCGCATGGCCGCCCCGTGAATCCATGCAGGCGGGCGCCCGCCGGCAGCAGTGGAGGCGGCCACGGCCCGCGCCGTAGGGGCGTTCGCCAGCACCATGGCGCACGCCCCGTCCGAGGACGGGCATGTCTCGAGATAGCGGATCGGATCCCACAGCATGGGCGACTGCTCGACCATCTCGAGGCTGATGCCCTCCATGTGGAGGTGGGCGTACGGGTTGAGGAGCGCCTGCTGACGGTCCTTCACGGCGACGAGCATGCCGATGTGTGGAGGCGCCTCCGAACGGCGCATATAGGCCCTGATGAGGGGGGCGAAATAGCCGCCCGCGCCGGCCAGCAGCGGCGGCGCGAAGGGCTGCGGGGAAGAGAGCGCCCACATGGCGTCGGCATCGGACTGTTTCTCGAAGGCGACCGTCAGCACACGCGAGTGGACGCCGCCGCGCACCAGGTTGGCGGCTACGAGCGCCGTCGAGCCGCCGACGGAGCCCGCGGTGTGCACGCGGATCATGGGTTTGCCGACGCCGCCGAGCGCAGGGGCCAGGTACAGCTCCGGCATCATGACCCCTTCGAAGAAGTCGGGTGCCTTGCCGAGCACGACGGCGTCGATGTCGGCCCAGTCCATGCCGGCGTCTTCGAGGGCGCGCTCGGCCGCTTCGCGCACCAGCCCGGCGATGGAGACCTCGTCCCGCCGGGCGGCGTGGCGTGTCTGGCCGACCCCGACGACCGCGCAGGCGCCCGCCATCACTCCCCCTCCAGCACGCACACGAGGTTCTGCTGCAGGCAGGGCCCGGAGGTGGCGTGGGCGAGGGCCCGGGTGGCCTCGCCCGACCAGATGCGCCTGGCCGCCTCCCCGATGCGGACGAGACCGGCCACCATGAGGGCGTTGGCGGCGAGCGCCCCCCCGGACAGGTTGACGGCGACGTCCTCGCCCAGGCCGAGGGCGGCGCGGAGGATGAGCTCCTGGTGCGTGAAGGGGGCGTGCAGTTCGGCGATCTCGACGCCCGGCCGCAGGTCCTCGCCGCATGTCCCGAAAGCGCCGGCGGCGCGGGCGGCGGCTTGCGTCGAGGGTGAGGAGGCGAGGTCGCGGGCGCCGAGGGAGTGGGTTTCGATGCGGTGGTCGATGCCGGCGATCCAGGCGGGCCGCGAGACCAGGCGTCGGGCGGCATCGCCGGCAGCGAGGATGACCGCAGCCGATCCGTCGGTCACCGGCGGGCAGTCGTGACGCCGCAGCGGGGCGACGACGTACGGCTCCTTGAGCAACGCCTCCGGCGGTGGGGAGCCCTGCAGCTGGGCCTTGGGATTGGAGGCGGCAGAGGTTCGGCTGCGGGCGGCGACGGCGGCCATGTCGGCCTCCGTGTAGAGGCCGGCGTCGAGGCCGGCGCGGGCCTGCAGCGCCGCCATCGAGAGGGCGTCCGGCCACAGGGGCGCCATCACGTAGGGGTCGAGCTGCCGGCTGAGCAGCTCGGCGACGGACGCGCTCGGGGAGGACCTGCCGAAGCAGTACACGAGAGCCGTGTCGATGTCGCCGAGCTGGAGGCGGACCCACGCCTCGTAGAGCGCCCAGGCGCCGTCCA
>DASPSK010000195.1:0-2756 GCA_035623975.1 Acidimicrobiales bacterium
GCTCACGTGTTCCGCACCCGTTCGCCACTGAATCTTCTCCGGTGTTGCCACCGGATGGACTCCGTTCGACTTGCATGTGTTAGGCACGCCGCCAGCGTTCGTCCTGAGCCAGGATCAAACTCTCCATCGAGATCTCGCACCGAGAAGTTGCCTCCCCGGCGCTTCGATCTGGAGAGCCGGCATCGAGGATACGGTCCCCCTTTGCCGACTGGCATCAGAAACGGAATTGTTGTCCGTCTTCCAATGCATTGACTTCTAGCAGCCGCGTGCACCCGGATGGGCACAGTCGGCTGCCCGCACTGACTTTTGGCTGTTCCTTCTCCGTTGTCAAAGAGCGACGGCGGGACACGCTTCCTTGCGGAAGGAGGTGCCACCGCGCTCGGCGAGCGAGGCTTCCCGACGGAAGGTGCTCACCTTAGGGCCCCCATCCGCAGGCGTTCCGCCTGCCTTGGAGGGCCGGTTCAGAGCAGAAACCCGCTCTGAGCGGCTCTTGATACTAGCAGAGCCGCCTGTCCCGTCAAGCGCTCTCCCGCCCCGCACAGCACCCCGCCAAGCCCGCACCGGGCTCCGAGGAGGGTGAGGGAGGGCTCAACACCGGCGGAACCTTCCAGCGTACCCGGGCCCGCCCGGGGCCGTGCGGGTTTCTCGAAGAAACCTTCAACGCGAGAGGTTCGGCTCGCCCGCCACGAAGAACCGCCAGGGCTCGGCGGCGCTCGCCAGCCGGGGCGAGATGCCGACACGGGGCCCGACGCCCAGCTCGCTCGCCGCCGGCGCCGGCCAACCGTCATCGAGGAGCCGCACGGAACCGCCGGGCGCCAGGAGATCGGCCCCGTCAGCAGCCCGGTTCAGGCCGAGCGCCTGGCACAACTTCCCAGGGCCGGAGCAGAGATCCCGATCCCGCCGGGCTCGTGGCCGGCGCCGGCGCATGACCTCGAGACCGTCCATCGGCGCCAGCGCCCGGATGAGAACCGCCCCGGCGACGCCGACCGGCCGACAGACGACGTTGCAGCAGTAGTGCATGCCGTAGGTGAAATACACATAGAGGTGACCGGGCGGCCCGAACATGACCGTGTTGCGAGCGCTCTCGCCCCGAAAGGCGTGCGACGCCGGGTCCTCGGCTCCCCGGTAGGCCTCCACCTCGACGATGCGGCCGGAGACGGGGCTGGAGACGGCGCCGCAGCTGAGCACCTTGTTGAGCAGGAGGGGGGCGACCTCGACCGGGTCGGAGGCCAGAAGCTCCCGGAAGCCGCCGGGGCTCAGCGTCGCCAGCGCGCCACCCTCTCGGCGTCCTCCTTCAGGCGAGCGGTGAACCGCTCCAGCTGGATGGCCACGGCTTCCGGCCCGGCGCTGCCGGCCGTCCGTCGCCGTCGCAGAGCCGCCATCGGCTCCAGCAAGCTGAGGGCGGCCTCTCCGAAGGCCGGGTGCGACTCGATCAGCTCTGCCATCGGGACGCCGCGCTCGATCGACTCGCGCACGAGCGCTCCGACGAGGTCGTAGGCGTCCCGAAAGGGCATGCCTTCGCCCACCAGCCACTCGGCCAGCTCGACGGCGGCCATGGCGGCCCCGTCGGCCGCCGCCTCCATGCGATCGACATCGTAGACGGCCGTCGAGAGCAGGCCCTCGACGGCGACGAGGGCGAGGCTGACCTGGTCGGAAGCGTCGAAGAACGGCTCCTTGTCCTCCTGCATGTCCCGGTTGTAGGCGAGCGGCAGCCCTTTCAGCGTCGCGAGGAAGCCCACGAGGTGACCGATGAGGCGGCCCGTCTTGCCGCGCGCCAATTCGGCCACGTCCGGGTTCTTCTTCTGCGGCAGCATGGAGCTCCCCGTCGCCCAGGCGTCGTCGAGGCGGATGAACCCGAACTCCTCCGTCGAGAAGATCACGATCTCCTCACCGATGCGCGAGAGGTGCACACCGATGAGGGCGATGTCGAAGAGCGCCTCGGCGAGGAAGTCCCGGTCGCTGACGGCGTCGAGGGAGTTCTCGAACCTGCTCGCAAAACCCAGATCCTCCGCCACCCCGTCGGCGTCGAGCGGCAGCGAGCTTCCCGCCAGGGCCGCCGCCCCGAGGGGGGACACGTCCATGCGGGCGAGCGTCCCGAGCAGCCGGTCGAGGTCGCGGGCGAAGGCCCAGCCGTGGGCGAGTATCTGATGGGCAAGGAGGATGGGCTGGGCCCGCTGCAGGTGGGTGTAGCCGGGCAGGTAGGTCTGACCCGCCTCGTTCGCCCTTCGCAGCAGGGTCCGCTGCAGCTCGAGGATGAGCTCGGCGATCCGCCCGAGCTCGTCGCGGACATAGAGGCGAAGCGCCGTCGCCACCTGGTCGTTGCGGCTCCGCCCCGTGTGCAGCTTGGCGCCGACCTCACCCGCCAGCTGGCGCACCCGCCGCTCGATGGCCGTGTGGATGTCCTCGTCGCCCGGCTCGAACTCGAACACGCCCCGGGAGAGCTCGTCCCCGGTGCGTTGCAGGGCCTCGAGAAGCGCCGTCGTCTCGTCCGCGTCGAGAATGCCCACCCGCCCGAGGCCCCTCACGTGCGCCATCGATCCCTCGATGTCGCTCGGGGCGAGCCGGCGATCGAAGGACAGGCTGGCGGTGAAGGCCATCATGTCCTCGGCGGGCGGGACACCCATCCTCGAAGCCCACAACGTCATGAGCCGGGCGTCTTCCTCAGGGTGCCCTGCCGGGCCGCCCAGGTCTCGATCCCAAGGCCGAAGATGCGTACGAACCCCTCCGCATCCCCGTGGCGGAACGAGTCCGCCGCG
>DASPSK010000196.1:0-5356 GCA_035623975.1 Acidimicrobiales bacterium
GAGCTCGGGCTGAACGTGGCGCTGCCCGTCTTGCCCCTCCATGGGCCGCGCAAGGTGACGCCCTTGAGTGGGGAGCCCTTTCTCTCGTTCGAGATGATGAACTCCGTCCACGGTCTCGCCCAGAGCATCTGGGACGTGCGACGGCTCGTCGGGTGGCTGCGGGCCCAAGGCGCCACGTCGATCGGCCTCTACGGTGTATCGCTCGGGGGCTGTGTGGTATCCCTGCTGGCCGGTCTCGACCTCGGGTTCGAGGCGGTTATCGCCGGTATACCGGTCGTCGACCTGCCTACGCTGTTCGCCGCCCACAGCCCTGCGCCGATCCGCTGGCGCGCCGATCGGCACGGTGTCCTCGGCACCGGGCCGGAGGTGGCCCACCACGTCGTCTCACCGCTCGCCTTCGAAGCGAGGATCGCCCACGAACGGCGATTCATCTTTGCCGGCTACGGCGATCGGATGGCCTTTCCCAACCAGGCGGTCCGCCTCTGGGAGCACTGGAACCATCCGGCGATCTGCTGGTACCCGGGCAGCCACGTCGGGTACCTGTGGTCCCGGCTCGTGGCACGCTTCCTCGATCGTTCGCTCGCCTCGGCGGGGTTGTCGGAGCGCCAACTCGGGCCGAATGACTCTGGCGCCGGCACCTGATCGGCGCGACAACAACGGTGGTGGCACGTCGAACCGAGGGGGAAGTTGACGAGGTCTCGGGACCCGCGCCGGGGGTCGCGCCGGCGCTTCTCGCTCCGTTGCAGCGCCGGATATCAGGAGTCCGCAGTGGTCCACAGGCCACTCGCGATCCGGAGTTCATCCGCCGCGTGGCACCACCCATAGCGTTGTTGACCAGCTACTTCTCCCCCGAGATCCGGGCACTGGAGCGCCTGCCGGCCAGCGGCCCGGTGCTCGTGGTCGGCAATCACTCATGCCTGTTCTACATGCCCGATGTCTGGGTGGTCGGTCAGGCTCTCATAGCTCGGCGCGGCACCGAGCCGCCCACGTACGCCATGGGCTATGACCTCTTGTTCGCCCTGCCCGGCGTGAGCAGCTTCCTGCGCCGGCTCGGCGTCATCCCGGCAGCGACGGACGCGGCCGAAGCGGCGCTGCGGGAGGGGGCCCAGGTTCTCGTCTACCCGGGTGGCGACTGGGAAGCGTGCCGGCCGTGGACAGACCGTAACCGCATCGACTTCGCCGCCCACCGCGGCTTCGTCAAGTTGGCGCTCCGGACCGGAGCGCCTGTCGTGCCGGTCGTCACGCACGGGAGCCACGACGCCGTCGTCGTGCTCAGCCGTGGCGAGGCCCTCGCGCGGGCAATGGGCCTGCACCATCTCCGGATCAAAGTCTTCCCGCTGGCGCTCGGACCGCCGTTCGGGGTGACGTCGGTGCTCGCACCGCCGTTGCCGTTGCCCTCGGCCATCACAGTGGAGTTCCTGCCGGCGCTCGACTGGTCGCACTTCGGGCCCGGGGCCGCCTCCGACGGCGCCGTCGTCGAGGCCTGCTACAACGAGATCACGGGGCTCATGCAGGACGCCCTCACCCGGATGCACCGCGAGAATCCGCATCCGGTCGCGACAGGCATCGTCCGACTGGCACGTCGAGGCCTGACCAGCCACCCGAGGGGCCTTCCGGCCGCCGCGGGCGGCGCAGCTGCCGTTCGGAGCGGCTGAAGTGGCCGGCCCGGCGATTGCAGCCTCGCCTTCGGGTCGGTGCACGCAGGCGAGCAACGAGGGACCGCACGGCCAACAGGACCCGAGCAGCCAGGATGTCAACCTTCGCCATCGGCATCGCCGGCGCTGGGTGCTCGCGGAGCTGGGCGTGGCCGTCGTCGTCGGGGTCGGGGCCTTTGCCGTGCTCTGGTTCAACAGCGGCGCCCACCAGCTCCCGCTCTCGGTCGCTTACCAGCGGTTCCGGCCCGACACTTCGGGCGGCAAGTACGCCCACGAAGCGCTGCGTCCGCCGCAGGGCGTCTACCAGTACTCCGGCTCGGGCACCGAGCACCTCTCGTTGCCGCCAAAGACCCAGTACGAAGGCCCTGTGATTCCGGGCACCGTCACCTACCTTCCAGATGGTTGCTGGTCTTTCCGCCTGGATTACAGCGACAGCCACTGGCAGAGCACCACGTACTGCCCGCGGAACTCGGCCCTCCTGACGACCGCACGAGGCGGTTGGTACCGGTGGAATTTCGTGGCGTTCTCCGTCGCTGACACCTCGACGTACTCGTGCACGCCAGCGGAGGTGGCGGTCCCCGCCGTCCTCGTCGTGGGCGTGCGCCACTCCTTCAGCTGTCGGGGCTCGAACCACCCGCTCTCGCTGCCACCGGTAACGATGTCCGGTTTCGTCGAGTACCTCGGGAGCCACAGCGTCGTAGTGCAGGGTCACCCTCTGCAGGCATTGCACTTGCGCGAGGTGGCGACCTTCTCCGGCGGACAGACGGGAACGAACCTCGCCGATACCTGGTTCGAGGTCGGGACCGGGCTGCCGCTGAGCGGGACGTGGTCCACCAAGGTCCGCACGCCCTCACCGTTCGGCACCTCCACGTTGACGGCCAGTGGGCGCTTCAGCCTGTCCCGGTTCGCGCCGCGCACGTAAGGCTCCAGAAACCCATCGCGTACCACCCCGTAGCCTCGTCATCCCATGGCCGAGGGCGGCCCCCCGGACCTGCCGGCGATCCGCCTTTGCGCGCGCCGGACCGGGTTGCTCGACAGCGAGATCGTGACCTATTGCGGAACGGCGCGCCACAAGGGCACGCCAAGGCCGCCGGGTCTAGCGGACGACGACGACGGGGAGCGTCGAGAGGTGAAGGACCTTGTGGGCGACGCTGCCGATGACGAGACCTTCGAGCTCAGTGACGCCTTTCGAGCCGAGGACGATCACCGAGGCGCCAAAGTTGTGCGCCTCGTCGATGATCTCGGAGGCTATCCGGCCGTTGTGTGAGTTTCGCACATCGCCCGAGGCGGTGATGCCCCGATCGGCGAGGGTCTTCACGGCTTCGTCGACGTAGGTCTGCGCCTGCTGGCTCGGCTCGATTGGAGTCAACGGCCCTCCCATGCCGAGCGGCACCTCGCGGACATGGACGACGCGCACCTCGCCCTTGGACATTTCTGCGAGGTCGCCGGCGGTCGCGAGCGCCTTTTTGGAGTGGTCGGACTCGTCGAGCGCGACCAAGATCTTCTCGAACATCGAGGCCCCCTTTCGTCCCCCAATCTGGGCTGCCCCAAAATGTACTCGTCATTCGGCGGCGATGGCCTGTCCACGCGCAGACTGCCGCCGGTCGGGACCTCCGAGAAGCCGACGGGACGGGTCCTTTGTGGTCACCGAGCTCGGGTTGGCGCCTCGCCCCTCGGCGCCTGCGCGGTTCTGGCCGCCTAACGAGAGGGGCGAGTCGGTGACCGGCGTTCCCGCCGGCGAGTGGTTTGCGGCGGCCGGTGCGGCCGCTCGGTCAGGATCGCTTCTTTCGGGTCGCGGCCGTTGTCGCTCTGCTGGGAGTCCGGCTGCCCGGCGGCTGCCGGACCTTGCCAACGACCCTGAGCGAACCGACCGAAGGCACGACCGTGGACTCCTCGCCGCTCGACCACCTCACCCGCAGGAGTGACCCGACGACACCGGTGACGACGCCCAGTCGTTCGGTCTCGCCGACCTTCCTCGCCGGGACCTGCACCTGATCTCCAACCACTGCCATTCGACCGTCCCTTTTCGTCGCGGAGTCCTCGCAGCAATTCAATGGTGCCACCAACGACAAGAGCCCGCCACAGCTCCTCACAACATCCCCCGGTGGCGCTCACCCGCTCCCGCAACACAAATCCGCAGTTCACAGACCATGTCCTGCGGTCCTGCGACCGCGGGGACGTCGCCGCGAGGGGTGGAGCGAGCCGCCGAGGCGCAACTTCCGCGCCGGACGGGCTCTCTCGATGACGATCGCTGGGGGAGCGGCCCGCTCAGTGCCGGAAGTCGACGTCGGCGGCGGCTTCGACCTCCTCTCGCAGGGCGTTCAGCGCGCTGATGCAGCGCGCTCGCACCGTGTCCCAGGCCTGCCGCCAGTCCGCCGTCGGAAGGCTGACCCCGAGCTGTCGCATGCCGCGTGCGGCTCTCGTGCTGCCGTCGCCCTGCTGGCGCCATGAGCGAAGGGCGAAGAGCGCCCTCAGATCCTCGACGGCGGCGATCGTCCGCTCACGGGCCTCGTCGGCGAGCTTGGCCTCCATGAGCGCCTGCAGATCGATGAGCTGCGTCTTCTTGCCACCCGGTAGCTCGACGTGATCGAGGATGCTGCACAGCGCGCTGAGCCGAGAGTCGAACTCGTCGCGACCGGCGCAGTCGAGGGCCAACTTTGCGGCGGCCTCGGCCTTGAGCAGCTTCCCGAAGAGCGGTCCGACCGAGCGGAGCTCCCAGACCACGTTCAGGTAGTCGATCGCCTCCGGAAGGGCGAGGGCCGACGGGTGGACGGCTGTCGCCGGCACGGGCGGGGAGATCTGATCCACCAAGCGCTCGAGGTACTCCTCGACGGTTGTCACCCCGCCGTATCGCCGGAGCCCGGGTGTGAGGGTCATCACCCAGTGCGGGCTCGGCGGTTGCTCGCGCCGAAGCCGGCACTGCGACGTCGACGGCTCGATGTCGACCTGGGTGATGATGAACTCGATGGCGTCAACCGACAAGGTGATCCTGTGCTTCGCCCAGAAGGCGGCGAGCAGCTCGTCCGAGCGGATGGCCGTCTCCACGACCTCAGTCGGCGACGGCCGGACGGAGCGTTCGGCCTCCACCAGGAATTCGAGAGCGTTCAGGAAGATCTCGACGATCGGGGCGCACGCAGGCAGCTGGGCGAGACCGGCCATCGTGAGGCTGACCTGATCGTCGGGCCGTGGGCTGGAAGAACCGCTTGCGACGCGGATCCAGCCGTAGTGGCCGTGCCCGAACGTGACCCGCGGGCAGGCGAGCATGACCTCGGTGGCATCCAAGCGAGCCCGGTCATAGAGCGTCTTCTCGACGTACTGGAAGAACGGCCACTGGTGCCCTTCTGCGATCTCGCGACCTTGGGTGATGACCTCGAGGAGCTGAACCTGGTCGGGGTCGGCCGGACCGAACAAGGAGTCAGCTACTGGGTGGTTGTCGACCTCTTCGGACATCGTGGTGGTCCCCTTGTTCCGTCGTGTCGCGATACCGGGGGGTGGCTGGAGCACGCGGCAGACCCGGTCGCTGCAGTTCGATGCTACTCAGTGAGACCGGAAAATGGCTCCCTAACAGGGAAAAGACTCGAAGGCGCACTCTGGTGGAAGCCTGACCTCGCCGCGGCAGTGAAAGGGAGTGAAGCTCGAGGGCTCGCTCCATGCACGCGAAGAACGTGTCCACCTCGCCCAGTAGGTCAGCACTACCCGCC
>DASPSK010000210.1:0-15985 GCA_035623975.1 Acidimicrobiales bacterium
GCCCAGCGATGGTGCTCGCGGGAGTCGGCGAGGCTCGGGATCTCCGTCGCCGGCTCGCCGTCGGCGACCCAGCGCCGCTGGAGGTCGCGGGCCTCCCAGCCGTCCGGCAGCTCGTCCGGCACGTCGTCGGGCACGCCGGAGAACGCCGGTGAACGGCGGCCGGTCCTCCCGGCCCGCCGCGAACCCGTGTCGGCGTCCGCACCGGCATCCCCGGCGGCGTGCGCGCCGGGGTAGGCACCGGCCCTCCCGCCGAGGGGCGAGGGGGGCGAGGCGACCTCGGGCACCTCGAGCACCGGGCGGACGAACTCGACGCGGGCCCGCCCCTCCTCGTCGATCCATCGAGCGGCGTGTTTGCGGGCGCCGAGGGAGTGCTTGGCGGGGGAGCGTTTCTCGACGGGGTGGAGGGGGGCGAGGCGACCGTTCTCCGCCGCCACGGCTACGAGCTTGTAGACGAAACCCGCCGTCGGCGCCCCCGAGCCCGTCACGAGGCGCGTGCCCACCCCGTAGCCGTCGGCCGGCCCCCGGGCGAGGGCGGCGATCGAGTACTCGTCCAGGTCGGAAGTGATGATGATCCCGGTGGAAGTCGCACCGAGATCGTCGAGGAGCGCCCGTGCCCGCGCCGCCTGGTCGAGCAGGTCACCGGAGTCGAGCCTCACCGCGCCCGGGCCTTCGGCACCGCGCTCGCGGGCGAGCTCGACCGCCGTGCGGATCGCCTTCTCGACGTCATAGGTGTCGACGAGGAGCGTCGTGCCCGTGCCCATGGCATCGAGTTGGGCTGCGAAGGCGGCCCGCTCGTCCCGGTGGGCGAGCACGAAGGCATGGGCGGCGGTGCCGGCCGTCGGGATGCCGTACGTCCGCCCGGCTTCGAGGTTGGAAGTCGAAGCGCACCCGGCGATGTAGGCCGCCCGGGCGGCCGCCACCGCCGCCCGTTCGTGCGTGCGCCGTGAGCCCATCTCGATGACGGGCCTGCCCTCGGCGGCGCCGACGATGCGGGAGGCAGCCGCCGCCACGGCGGAGTCGTAGTTGAGGATGGAGAGGATGACGGTCTCCAGCATCACGGCCTCACCGAAGCTCGACTCGATCGTGAGAATGGGGCTACCGGGGAAGTAGCACTCGCCTTCGGCGTAGGCGTCGAGGTGGCCCGAGAAGCGGAACGACCGCAACCACTCCGCCGTCTCCTCGGAGACGATTCCCTCCCCCACCAGCCAGGCGATCTCGCTCCCGCCAAATCGGAACTGGTCCAACGCCTCGATCACCCGCCCGACACCGGCGACCACGCCATAGCGCCGGCCAGGCGGAAGCGTGCGAGCGAACACCTCGAAGACGGCCCGCCTGCCGGCGACGCCAGACTCGATGGCGGCATCGAGCATCGTGAGCTCGTACCGGTCCGTCAGCAGCGCCGTCGACGGCGTCCGGTCGATCACCTCGTTCACGCTAGGGCACTCTGGGGAGGGGGGTGGTCAGGAGGCGGTCAGGGGACGGCAGGCGCCGACCGACCGCCTCAGGCGGAGCCATCGCCGCTTCGGCGTAGGCGGAGCCACCGCCGCTTCGGCGTAGGCGGAGCCACCGCCGCTTCGAGGTAGGCGGAGCCACCGCCGCCCCGCCTCAGGCAGAGCCACCGCCGCCCGCGGCGTAACGGGCGAGCTGACGGGACTCGGCGACGAGAACGCCGTCCTCCGACCAGAGCTCGCCGTTCTCGTCGAGGTAGCCGCCCGCCAGCTGGCGGGAGTGGAAGCGGGCGTTCAGCCAGCCCTCGGGCACCCGATTGCGCCAATGGACGGTGAGCTCGAGCGTGGGTGCACCGGCCCCGTCGGGCCGCATCGTCCGGGAGAAGACGGCCGGAGGCCAGCAGTCGAGGAAGAGTGGAACGCACAGGGCGTCCGTCGGCCGACCGTCGGCGAGCCTCGTCCAGCCTCCGGTGCGCGCCTCGCCCGGCTCGGTGCGCAGGAAGAAGATGTCCTCCGCACGGGCGATCCGCTGTTCGAGGCGGCCCCAGAGCGCGACCGACTCCCCCGCGGCCGAGATCCGGCGCACGGCGCTCGACTCCTCAGGGCCGGCGCTCGGCGGCGGCTCGGGGGCGAAGTCCAAGGCTCCCTGCTCACGCAGCCGACCCGTGAGGACAAGCCCGGTCGCCCGGATCTCCTCGTCGCCCTGCACGAGCTCGAAGCGGTAGGTGGCGTGCCCGCGGCCGACCCTCATGGCCGTCACACGCACCTCGGCCGGGCCTGGCAGCGGCCGCGAGAGGTAGTGCACGGTCATCGAGAGCGGGTCGGGCAGCACGCTCTCGGCCAGCACCGCCTGCAGGCAGAACACCGCCAGGTAACCGCCGTTCATGCCGATGCCAACGTTCCAGCGCTCGACGAGCTCGCCTTCGTAGCGCCCGCCGCCCGTGCTCGACAGGGCGGTGTCGGCGTCCAGCTCGAAGGTTTCTCCCCTCACGAGCCCGCCCCGCCCCGGCGAGCCTCCATCCACCCTCTCGCAGGCCGGCGCGCGACCCGCCAGATAGGGGGTGCGAGAGTGCCACGGAGAGGACTCACGAACGGTGAGTTTTCCACAGCTCGTGTGGCTGCATGCTCGGCCGCATCCTCCGCCGCATGCTCCCCGCATGCTCCGCCAGGGCGGCAGCGTGGGGAGGCGGCAGGAAGCTCGCCGACGGCGGCGGCCGTTCGGCGCCCCCGGGCGGAGGATTGGTACCCCCGGAGCGCAACCGGCAGACTGCCTCGATGCTGATCGGAGCGCTCGCCACCGCCGTTACGACCATCCGGCTCACACTGCATGTGCTGGCGGCGGCCGTCTGGGTGGGTGGTCAGATCGTCCTGGCCGGATTGCTCCCGACGCTGCGATCGCTCGGCCCCGACGCCTCCAGGCGGATCGCCCAGGCGTTCGGACGCCTGCAGTGGCCCGCCTACGCCGTGCTCCTGCTCACGGGCATCTGGAACGTCAGCGCCGCCAGCAAGGGGCAACCGCACCTGTGGAGCTTGGTCCTCGGCTTCAAGGTCGGCGTGGTCCTGTTCGCCGGGCTCGGGGCCTTCCTGCACCAGCGCTCGACGTCGCGGGCGGGTCTCGCCCTGTGGGGATCGCTGACGGGCGTCGCCTCGCTGGCGGCGCTCGTGCTCGGCGTCCTCCTCGCCGGCTGACCAGCTCAGGGCGCCACCTCGCCGGCGGCGCTCGTGCCCTTCGTCCTCCTCGCCGGCTGACCAGCTCAGGGCGCCACGGCCGCCTCGACGACGGCGGCAAGAGCACACAACAAGGCTTCGCTCCCCGGCCGGGACACGAGCTGCAGCCCGCAGGCAGGGCGGTTTGGCACCGCCACGGGCACAGGGAGCGAGATCGCCGGGAAACCGGCGAAATTCACCGGCGCCGTGAGAAGGTTGAAGCCCGGGCCGAACTCGTCCAGGCGCGGGGGCCGCGTCGCCAGCGTGGGCAGCGCCAGGACCGTGTGACGACGCATCACCTCGCCCAGCCGCCGCGTCCAGCTCTCGCCGAGAGCGCGGGCTTCTTCCGTCTCCGCCTCGCTCACCTCGCTTCCGAATCGGAGCCGCGAGCGGATCTCCTCGCTCACTCCGGCGCCCCCGTCGATCTCGAGGAGATGCCCGTCGCATTCGAAGGCCTCGTGGGCGAGGAGCCGCTGCTGAGCTCGGTACACCTCGATCCAGTCGAGGAACGCGACCTCGTCGGCGTGCAGGCCCGCCCCCGCCAGGGCGTCGTCGACGGCGGCATCGATCACCGGATCGACGGCGACCGCCGGGGGGAAGGCCGCTCGTCCGAGGCTCTCGGGGACACCCGGCGACGCCATGTCGATTCCCAGCATCTCCATGCCCATCACGACGCCCCGGACGTCTCGAGCGAGCACGCCGACGGTGTCGTAGCTCGGAGCCAGCGGCCAGACACCTTCGAGCGAGACGAGCCCGTAGGTGGTTTTCAGGCCGACGACGGCGCAGCAGGCTGCCGGGATGCGTATGGAACCGCCCGTGTCGGAGCCGAGGGCGACGTCAGCCTCGCCGAGGGCGACGGCCGCCGCCGAGCCCGAGGACGAGCCGCCCGGGACGCGCCCGGGGTCGGCTGGGTTGGGCGGCGTCCCGAACCACGCGTTGATGCCGCTCGTGCCGAAGGCCAGCTCGTGCAAGTTCGTCTTGCCCACGAGGCGGCCACCCGCCTGCCGGATCCTCCTGATGCAGGCGGCATCGGCCACGGCCGGAAGGCCGTGATCGGCCAGCGTCTTGCAGCCCGCCGTCGTCACCGAGCCCGCCACGTCGATCAGATCCTTGACGGCAACCGTCGGGCCGGCACCCTCGCCGGCGGGCCAGCGCTCCAGCCACGTCGTCACGGCGGGAACACTAACGGGCTGACCAGGCACTCAATATCTGCGGAGCCCCGGCCTCCGGCCTGAGGTGGGTTCCCTCAGGTCTGCCGGCCGAGCGCAGCCCGCTTCGGCCCGTTCGGCCCGAGGACGGCCTTCATGACGGCGTAGACCTTCGCCGGTCGCACGACGGCGAGCTCGACGCGCGGATCGGTCCACGGGAGGGGCACCACCTCGCCGACCTTGAAGAGGTGCTCGTCATCCACCCAGACCGTCCCCTCGTCCGGGAGCACGGCGAGGCGGGCGCCCTTCGCCACCCAGCGCAGCTTCGGGTGGGTAGGCGTTTTCAACCTGGATGAACGGGTGATCCGCTTCGTTCCCAAGTTCGCCTTCGGGAGGTAGGTCTCGAGCGGGAGGGGCTTGGCGACGCAGACGAAGACGCCGCTGTCGGCCAGTTCGCGGTGGACCGAGCGCAGGTCGGCGTCGCTCACGTCCCCATAGCCGACGAGCTCGAAACGCCCGCGTGCGACGACATACCAGTCGACCTTGCCGGCAAGACGGGTCGCTCTCGGCCTGCGTTGTCCCTCGAGCAGGGAGCCTGGCAGCGGCGTGATGCTCGACATCGCTCTCATCATCTCGCGCCCGGCCGAGGCGTGCGGCCCACCCGACGGCGCTCGGCCACGGGCACATGCCATACTCTCCGTCCTCGCCGCGGCGGCGGCCCGGCGACGAAGACTGGGCGAAGGGGATCCGCCACCTCGAGGAACCGGTCCGGTACCGTCGGCCCAGCCGATGTCCGCAAACAGGATGCAACAAGGATGAACGCTCGACCTCAAGGAAGTCGCAACTGATGGCAAACCCCTCCTCGCACGCCCGCCCGAGCGGCTTACGGCGGCTGCGCTCCAACCTCGCCCGGAGCTGGCGAAGAGCGGGGGCCAAGGGCCGCATCGCCGTGTCGCTCGGTGTCGTCCTCGTGCTGGCGCTCGTGACGACCGGCGTGACGCTGCTCGCCACCTCGAGCTCCCGCAAGGCCGCCGGCGGGACGACGACGACGGGCTCATCGACGACCACGAGCACGCGCCCCAAGGTTGTCCTCAATTCGAAGATCTGCCCGCTCACGGGTACGCCGGCGCCGAAGGGCCGCGTGCCCCGGCGCCCGGCGCTCGGGGTCAAGATCGGCAACGACCCGTCTTCGCGGCCGCAGACCGGGCTGCCCGACGCCGACATCGTCTACGAGGAGATGGCAGAAGGCGGTATCACCCGGTACCTCGCCATCTTCCAGTGCCACGCGCCCCCCGTCATCGGTCCGGTTCGGTCCGTGCGCTGGGACGACTGGCACATCCTCCAGTCCTACGGGCACCCCATGCTGGCCTTCTCCGGTGGCATCCAGCCGTGGGACGACGAGGTGGCGAGCCTCCCGTGGCTGTTCGACGCCAGCGGCTCGGAGGGCCCGACCGTGAGCGCCTACTACCGCACGACGAACCGCGTGCCCCCGTGGAACTACTACACCTCGGGAGCGGGCCTCTGGGCGCTCGATTCGAACCACACCCCGCCACCGCAACAGTTCTCCTACTCGAAGCAGCCGCCGGCTGGAGCCAAGCCGGCGGTCGGCATCACGATCGAGTACTTCGCCTCGGGGTCCACGGTGCAGTGGAGGTGGAGCGCGAGCGCACATGCCTGGATGCGATCCGTCGGCGGGGAGCCGGACGTGGATGTGAGCGGCAGCCAGCTGCAGGCCACGAACGTCATCGTCGAGACGGTTGCGACCGAGCCGGGGCCGTACAACGAGTCCGGGCCGGACTCACCCGACGTGGAGAGCATCACCGAAGGCAGCGGCAAGGCCTGGGTGCTCACCGATGGCAAGGCCGAGGTGGGCACGTGGAACTGCCCCGCCTACGGCGACCTCACCCAGTACCGCTTCGATAACGGCCAGACGATGACCCTGCAGCCAGGCAACACGTGGGTCGAGCTCGTGCCGAACGAGAACTACCCCGTATCGCTCCAGCGCTGAGCACCGCGGTCCAGCCGCCGCCTGCAACCCCAACATGGCAGACTCGCCCCGTCGGATCGACAGAGGGGGTGTGATCGCATGAAGGTCCTGCTCGTCGGCGCGGGAGGAGTCGGAGAGGCGGCGGCGGTGATGGCCGGTTCGCGGGGTTTCCTCGAGGGGCTCGTCGTGGGTGACATCGCCGCCGACCGCGCCGCCAAGGTGGCCGCCCGGGCGGCCGCCGCCGGCAAGCAAACCCCTGCCGAGGGCGTCCGGCTCGATGCCGGCGATGCGGCGGCGATCACGGAGCTGGCGCGGTCAGAAGGCGTCGACGTCATCTTCAACGCCTGTGACCCTCGGTTCGTGCCGAGCATCTTCCAGGCGGCCATCGACGCCGGCACCGACTACCTCGACATGGCGATGTCACTCTCGCTTCCACATCCGGAAGTCCCCTACGAGCAGGTCGGCACGATCCTCGGCGAGCAGCAGTTCGCCGCCCACGACCTCTTCGTCGCGCGCGGCCGGCTGGCGCTCGTGGGTTGCGGCGTGGAGCCCGGCCTTTCGGACGCCTTCGCCCGCTACGCCTCCGACCACCTCTTCGAGTCCATGGAAGACGTCGGCGTCCGTGATGGGGCCAACCTCGTCGTGGAGGGTTACGACTTTGCTCCCACGTTCAGCATCTGGACGACGATCGAGGAGTGCCTGAACCCGCCCGTCATCTTCGAGCGCGATCGCGGCTGGTTCACGACGCCGCCCTTTTCCGAGCCGGAGGTCTTCGACTTCCCGGAAGATATCGGCGAGATCACCTGCGTGAACGTGGAACACGAAGAGGTCCTCCTCATCCCCCGTTGGCTCGAAGTCGGCCGGGCGACGTTCAAGTACGGCCTCGGCGACGAGTTCATCGGAGTGCTGCAAACGCTCCACAAGCTCGGGCTCGACTCGACCCGCCCCGTCACCGTGCGCGGGCAGGAGGTCTCCCCCCGCGACGTCGTGGCCGCGTGCCTGCCGGATCCGGCCACGCTCGGCGACAGGATGCACGGCCGTACGTGCGCCGGCACCCACATCCGGGGCACCGGCAAGGACGGGAGCTACCGGCAGGTGTACCTCTACCACGTGTCCGACAACGCCGAGACGATGGGCCGTCACGGCTGTCAGGCCGTCGTCTGGCAGACGGCGATCGCTCCGGTGGCGGCGCTCGAGCTGCGGGCCAACGGCGAGTGGGAGGGCGCCGGCGTCCTCGGGTGCGAGGCCTTCGACGCCGTCCCCCTCCTCGACATGTTCACGGACTACGGCGAGCCCTGGCACATGAGAGACGAGGTGAACAGCGGTAACTGACTTGAATCCAAGCCCTCTCCGGGATGGCCCGGGTGTTACGCCCAGGCGGGCAGAACGGGATCAGCGACATGGTTGCGAGGATGCTGTCGAGCTTGACGTTTTGGACCAGGTGCCCGCAAGGATCGGGTGCGTGAGCCGTGCACTCCGGAGAGGCGAGTACGTGAGGGGGTTCGAAGACGCGCGCTTCGAGGTCGTGAGTGTCAACGCCGGGTGAAAAACGCCACTTCTCCACCACCGTGCCCGTCGGTACTTACGCGATCTCATGGGAACCGGCCAACCCTTCGGCCCCGCAGGCTCTCCTCCCTTGCACTCGGCGCTGCCCGGCGCCACGAGGGCGAGCGCCAGGAGGGCGAGCGCCAGGAGCGCGCCGCAGCCAGGGTTGCGCCCAGCTTCGCCGGTGTGGCGGCGGGCGCCACCGAGCACCAAACGCCGCATTCTGTGACTGGTCTGGGCCACCTACACCGCTTGACAACCGTGTCAACAGGCGCGAGCGTCCGGGTAGGCCATTTGAGGCATTCTGCGTCATGCGTTCAAAGGGGGCCTCTCCATGGGTCCGACCGTTGCAATTCGGGGTCGCGCAGAGCCAACACGCAAGTTGCTAATCGTGGCTGCCGTGCTTCTGGCGATGCTGGCGGCCCTCTTGCCGGTGAGCTCCTTGGCCAGAGCCGCGCCTGCAAGACACGAGGTGTTCCCGCGGGACGACCGCGACTACGTTGAGACCGCTGTGCTCGGAGCGTTCGTGCTCCGTTCCCTTGAGCGTGAGACGTTCTCCGTGGATTGTTCTGCGAAGCGCGCGGCCCAGCAGGCCGCCATCGCGGTGATAGCCGAGACCGAGCGAGAGAAAGACGCCGCCGAGGCGGCAGCCGCAGCCGCTTGGGAGAGCGCCAGAACGGCAAGCGTCGAGGAGGAGAGCAACTCGAAGTCCCCTGTCGAGGTCTCGGTCACAGGCATCTGCGTGAAGTCGTGGATGGCAAAACCCGCCATATCAGAGGTCTCGGCACCGGGGACCGACGCCGCAGGATTCCCGGGCGATGTGCCGGCCTCCTGCGAATCGAAGGCGAATTCGCAGCGTCGGTCGGCATCTGGGGCAGCACCGGAGGTTCTTCTTGGAGCGGGCGTGCAACTTCTCGCCGGCGGGAACAAGATGCACGAGACGGGCCTGGTCACTAACTCCAGCGGGGTGACAGGCTACGTCGCCTGGAATACGGCGAAAGGGCGCGGAAGCGGGGTGTTCCAGGTGGACGCAATCTGCGGGCCCGCGCCGTCGGGCTACAAGGTCGTCACGTCCAAGAAGACCGGTCGTGGCATCGTCACGCTCGACACGAGTTGTCCAAAGGGCGACACCGCGCTCAGCCCCTTGTTGAATGTGCCGGCGTTGCCAGCCAACGAAATCCTTGCGATAAGGCTCATCAAAGGCGGTTTCGAAGGCGTCGCCGAGATAGCAAAACGCGGTTCGGCCACCTTGTCCGTGATCTGTGAGAAGTGAGCCCCGACAAGTAGTCAGTCTTGGCGAGCTCCTAGCCCAAACTAATCGCGGGACGGCGCCTCGGTCAGCGGCGAGGCGCCGTAAAGCGGTGGGCGCCCGGGGCACTTGAGAGACGAGGTGAGCGGGAACAGCTGACGTCGCGCCCCGGCGGGGGGCGCCGAGGTGTCGCCCCTGCCCGGTCGAGGCCTCAAGGAGCTCGGGTGGTCAGCTCCAAGGCAGGCCGTGCCTGCGCGCCGTCTCTCAACAGGTGCTCGACTGCCTCTGGCGCCATCGGGCGTGCGTAGAGGAAACCCTGCCCGTACTTGCAACCGAGCCGGCGGAGCTCGACGTCCTGGTCATCGGACTCGACGCCTTCGGCCACTACCTGGAGGCAGAACTCCTCGCCGATGGCAAGGACTGCGCGGGTGAGCGTCGCCTCCTCCGTGCTGCCGCAGACGCCGTCGACGAAGGACTTGTCCACCTTGATGATGTCGACCGGGAAGTGCCTGAGGTGCGAGAGCGACGAATAGCCGGTGCCGAAGTCGTCGATGGCGAGGCTGACACCGAGAGAGCGGAGCGAGTCGAGGGTGACGGCCGCGCCGGAAACGTCGCTGATGAGCGAGTCTTCCGTCAGTTCGAGGATGAGGGCCTCGGCAGGGAGGCCCGCCTCTTCGAGGGCAGCGCCGACGTCGTCGACGATGCTGGCGTCGTGCAACTGGGCGGCAGACAGATTCACGCTCACCCTCATCTCCGGCGCGAGGCTCTCGCGCCATAGCCGGAGCTGACGGCAGGCTTGGCGGAGCACCTGGCGCCCGAGGGGGATGATGAGACCCGTCTCCTCGGCGACGTCGAGAAACGCAGCAGGCGAGAGCAGCCCACGCGTCGGATGCTGCCAACGCACCAAGGCCTCGACCGCTTCGACCTGCCTCGTCGCCAAGGCGACGATGGGCTGGTATGCAACGAAGATCTGGTCCTCCCGCAGAGCCGACCGCAGCCCTGACTCGATGCCCAGCCGATGCTGCACGAGCTCGTCCATTTCGTCGGAGAAAGTGGCGTAGCGGGCCTTCCCGTTGGCCTTGGCGTCGTACATGGCGATGTCGGCCTGCCGCAAGATCAAGTCGGCGTCGGGCGACCCGTCCCGGTACGAGGCGATCCCGATGCTGGCGCGGACGTGGATCTGGTTGCCGGCGACATCAAAAGCTGGTTGCAGGGCCTCGAGGATGCGCGTGGCGACGTCGGCGGCGACCGTCCGGGATTGGTCGCCCTCCTCGATGAGCACGGCGAACTCGTCGCCGCCGAGACGAGCCACGAGGTCCTCCGGCCTCACGGCGGCCCGTAGGCGGCTGCCGACCTCGATGAGCATCCGATCGCCGGCATCGTGACCAAAACCGTCGTTCACGGTCTTGAAGTCGTCGATGTCGATGAACAGCAGGGCGGGTCGCCGCGCGCTCCGGTCGCGGCGCACGAGAGCACTCTCGAGACGCTCTCGCAGCAGGACGCGGTTAGCCAGCCCCGTGAGGGGGTCATGCAAGGCCCGCTGGATCAACTCGTGCTCGAGAACCTTGCGCTCGTCAACCACACGCCCGTTGACGACGATCCCGCGCACCGTCGGCTCGTCGAGCATGTTCGACACGGTTGCCTCCACCCAGTGCCATACACCGCTGGAATCCCGGTGGCGCAGCTCGATCGTGAGGGGCGTGGCGGGGTTGGCGAGCGTCTCGGCCAAGGCGGCGGCGGCCCTTTCGCGGTCGTCGGGATGCACGAATTCGAGGGCCGGCTGGGAGAGGCGCTCGCCGAGGCGCCACCCGAAGAGTTCCTCGACCGCAGGCGACTCATACAGCAACGAGCCGTCGGGGTCGACGACGGCGATCATGTCAGTGGCGCGCTGGATGAGCGAACGGAACCGCTGCTCGCTCTCTCGCAGGCCGTCCGCCTGGGCCGCCGCCAGCCGCTGCGACTCGATGATGTTCGCCTCCCGGGCCGCCATCTGCCTCACGGCACCAAACAGCTCCGTCACGAACAGGCCGATGAGGACGAAGAAGATGCCTCTGCTCACCCAATCGCTCAAGGCTTGGGGGGCATGCGTGGCGACGTCGGCGGGCAGGAGCGGCCCGGCCAGGAACATGGAGATGACCGCAGTCACGAACGCGCCCAGCCGCCCAAAGCGCAGGCCGGCCAGGAACACGGGGACGTAGAACCAGTGGGGGGCGACTACGGTCCCGCCCCCGAGGAAATATGCGGCTGCCCACGAGAGGGCGAGCAAGGTGGCGATGACAGCGAGCGCTCCTGGCGCAGGCAAGTCGGTCAAGGTCACCGAGGCCACCAGACGGCCGGCGAAGGGTTTCGGAGGCGCTCCGTCCCCGTGGTTCATAACCCTCTGTTGTCGACAGCAGGGCGGGAGGACTTGAGGAGCGCCCCCCGGGGCGCGCCGCCCGAGCCGTTCAGGACCCGGCCGGCGTCACCTGGCTCCAGTTGGTCACCGACGGGATGAAGCGGCCAGCGGGGCCTTGGCCGAAGAGCCACAGCAAGTTGCCGGTGATCTGCTGCACGGCCGGCGCCGGGCACGCCGTCACCCCGGGGGCGCACGGGTTCATGGAATAGATCCAGTTGTTGTCCCCCGTGTCGAGCACCCCGGCCTTGCTCTTCGGAGTCGTGTAGTAGGTCATGTCCGAGTAGGTGTACTCACCCCACTGCCCGAGCTCGGTCTGTGAGTTGGCGAGCAGGATCGGCGAGTGCCCGAGGACTTGGAGATCGGAGGGCATTGGCCAGCTGGGGGCGACGTGGTCGAAGTCGGCCTGGATGACCCCGGGGAGGGCCGAGCCGTCCTGCAGGCCCGTGCCCTTGAAGATCCAGGCATTGGCGTCGTAGACGACGAAGGGCTCCGGCGGGGAGCCGGGCTCGAGGAAGCCGGCGTACATCTCGCCGACGAAGCCGCTCTCCGGCCAGTCCGTGGGCGGGGAGAACCACGTGTTGCCGGTCACCTCGAGCGGGCTCACCTTGCCATTCAAGGGATCCTCGCTCGAGTCCCGGTAGTCGACGATCTCCCGGTCCGGCCCGAGAGGGGAGGCTTGCAGACGGACGTGGCGAAGCACGGCGCTGGCGCCGAAGAACACCATGTTGACGCCGCGGTTCTGAGCCGCCTGAGCCGCCTCGCGCTCTGCGAGCGACCAGCACTCGTCGTGGCCGAGCGAGAGGAGCGTGCGCTGCTGCAGGAGCCAGGCCGGGTGCTGCTCGATCGTGAGGTCGTCCGCGTAGGTGACGTCGAGGCCGTGCTCCTCGGCGAAGCGGACGAGGGGGTACTCGTTGGCGAAGAAGTCGGAGGCGCCGTTGCCGGCCATCGGCCGGTCCATGGACACGACCCTCGCCCGGTTGCACGGCGGGTACGACTCCGCGCACGTTCCGAGGCCCTGGTAGAAGTCGTAGCCACCGTAGGTGTTCCAGGCCTCCTCGGTGTAGAGGTCGTTCTTGATCACATAGGCAGCGTGGGCGCCCGGGTCCCAGATGACGAGGAGGATGTAGCTCTGCTCGTTTCCGAGGCCGACGAGCTTGAGGAGGTAGTCGCCCGTCACCCAGCTGGTCGACACCCGGAAGGAGAGTGACGGCGCCCAGTTGTCGCACGAGACCATGTTGATGCCCGGCGTCAGCGGGCAAGTCGGCTGGGCGCGGCCGGCGATCTGAGCCGAGCGCCACACGAGCCGCCCGCCCGTGCCGCCGTAGTAGCCCATGCGGTAGGCCATGACGTGAAAGCTCGGCGCCGTCGTGTTCACGTAGAGCACGACGCGCTCGCCGGCGGCAGCGTAGGGGACGCTGGCAAAACCGTCGATGGAACCGGTCGCCGGCTCACGGCGGATCTGCCATCCCGTCGTTCCCGGCAGCTTGTTCTCCGCCACGACCCACGAGGCCTGCAGCCCGTACGGAGTGAGGGTCGTCGTGGTGTGAGCCGGGCTCGGGGGCACGACGGCTGGGCGTTTCGTCGTCGTCGTCGTGCGCTCAGAGCTCTTCGCCCGCGAGGGCGGGCTGCTGCCACCGACGGTGGCGACGACAACAACGATCGCCACGACAGCAAGGGCGCTGAGGCCGACGGTCAGCCGTCGCCGCCTCACTTGCGCCCTGGTCGGTCGATGGCGGAGGCGTGAGCCTGCGTCATGAGGGCTTGTGATCTCAGGGCCTCCGCTCAAACCGTCAGGTCCCCAGCTGGCGAGCGATGGTCCTTCGGCACAGCCGGATCATACAAATGAGGAGGTCGCTTGGGACCTCGGTCTCAGTCGAGCGAGCTCATGACGTGCTTGATCCGCGTGTAGTCCTCGAACCCGTACATCGAGAGATCCTTGCCGTAGCCGGAGTGCTTGAAGCCTCCGTGCGGCATCTCGGCCACGAGGGGGATGTGGGTGTTGATCCACACGCAGCCGAAGTCGAGGCGACGGGCCACCCTCATCGCCCGTGCGTGGTCACGCGTCCACACGCTCGAGGCGAGCCCGTAGTCCACCCCGTTCGCCCACGAGATCGCCTCTTCCTCGTCAGAGAAACGCTGCACGGTGATGACCGGCCCGAACACCTCGTTCTGGATCATCTCGTCGTCCTGCGAAAGGCCGGCGACGACCGTCGGCTCGAACAGGTACCCACGCTCGCCGATGTGGTGACCGCCGTGGCGTACCTCGGCGTGTGACGGTGCCCGCTCGAGAAACCCGCTCACCCGTGCGAGCTGGGCGGCGTTGTTGAGGGGGCCGTAGAGGGCGTCCTCGTTGTCCGGACCACCCGTCACGGTGCCTTCGGCCTGGGTGACGAGGGCGGCGAGAAAGTCATCGTGCACGGCGGGGCCGGCGAGCACCCGGGTGGCGGCCGTGCAGTCCTGCCCGGCGTTGAAATAGCCGGCGATGGCGATCGTCTCGGCCGCCTTCTCCACGTCGGCGTCGTCGAAGACGATGACGGGCGCCTTGCCGCCGAGCTCGAGGTGAACCCGCTTCAGGTCGTGGGCGGCCGCTTCGGCGACTTCCATGCCGGCACGTACCGAGCCCGTGATCGAGACCATCTGGGGCGTCGGGTGGGCCACGAGCGCCCGACCAGTGTCGCGGTCCCCGCAGATGACGTTGAACACGCCCGCCGGCAGGAACTCGGCCATGATCTCGGCCATCAGCAGGGTCGACACGGGCGTCGTGTCCGACGGCTTCAGGACGGTGCAGTTGCCGGCGGCGATCGCCGGAGCCCACTTCCAGACCGCCATCATCATCGGGTAGTTCCACGGCGTTACCTGAGCGCACACTCCGACGGGCTCACGCCGGATCATCGAGGTGAAGCCCGCCATGTACTCCCCGGCGGACCGCCCCTCGAGCACGCGGGCGGCACCGGCGAAGAAGCGGATCTGATCCACCATGGGCGGGATCTCCTCCGACATCGTCAGCCCGATCGGCTTGCCCGTGTTCTCGCTCTCAGCCCTGACGAGATCCTCCGCCCGTGCCTCGAGGGCATCGGCGATCTTGAGGAGCGCTCGGCTCCGCTCCGATGGCGTCGAGTCGCGCCAGGTCTCGAAAGCTCCCGCGGCTGCCTCGAAGGCGGCGTTCACGTCGTCGGGGCTGGAGACTGGCGCCTCCGCGTAGGCCTCGCCGGTGGTGGGGTTGATGACTTCGCTCGTACGACCGGACTTCGCATCCACGAACTCGCCGTTCACGAAGTTCTGCAGCCGACGCAATTCCGTTCCGTTGTCGTTTGCCATAGAGCGATCCTGGCAGACCTGTGGGCGCTCGACAAGCGGTTTTTCAGGCCGGCGACCACCAATTCCGTTGAGGAGCCGTATCCCCGCCAAGGATTCCGTAGCCCGGCGTGGCGATCCCTTCTGCGGGTGATTCTGCTGGATATCGGAGACTCCCCCCACCCACCGCCCAGATGCTCTCGGTACACCGGTCAGGCCGGTGCTCGGTGCACTGGCAGGAAGAGAGAACAACACCCATGCGAAAACATGCAATCGGCGCCGGTGTCGCCGGCCTCGCCCTCATGGGCGCGACCGCCGGCTTCGGGGTCGCCGTCGCCAGTGCCCAGCCCGGCCGGGCGACTCACACCGCCACCCACAGCCTGGTCAGGTCGGCGGTCACGTCCAAGGCGGCAAGGGCGACGGCGAGCGCCCCGGCCTCGCCGGCGCTCAGCTCGAGCGCGAGCGCGAGCTCGACAGCCAAGAAACCGGCGACGGCTCCCGCCGGCCACAAGTGCACGAACATGGGCCCGGGCTCCTCCGGGCCAAGCTCGTCGTCGAGTTCGGCCGGCGGCTCGAGCACGTCTGCCGCCGAGCTGTCCTGAGCCGAGTCCGGGAGGCCTGACCGGACCCGGCCCGGCTCTCCGCCGACCCCACGGACCGGCCACCCGCTTTCACGCCGGGCGGGTGGCCGGCCCGGACGCCGCCTAACCTGCAGCCCGTGCCGACGACGGAACCGACGCAATCTCCCCCCCAGGCCGGCGACGCTCGCGCTGACGACTCACGCTGGCGGCGGGTTTCCTACTGGTTCGACTCGCTCGCCGAGCCCGTCCTCCCGCGACCGCCGTTGCAGGCCGACCTCGACCTCGACGTCGCCATCGTCGGTGCCGGCTACACCGGGCTCTGGACCGCCTACTACCTCGCCGGCCTCGATCCGGGCCTGCGGGTGGCGGTCGTGGAGAAGGAGGTGGCGGGTTTCGGTGCATCGGGGCGGAACGGAGGTTGGTGTTCGGCCTTCTTCGCCATGTCCGACGCCACTCTTGCCGAGCAGGTCGGCCTCGCGGGCATGCACGCCATGCGCCGGGCCATGGAACACTCCGTCGACGAGGTCGGAGCCGTGGCCGCCGCCGAGGGCATCGACTGCCACTACCGCAAGGGCGGCTCGATCAGCCTCGCCCGCACGAGCGCCCAGCTCGCCGCCGCCCGCGGCGAGGT
>DASPSK010000226.1:0-2199 GCA_035623975.1 Acidimicrobiales bacterium
CGCCGATCCTCAGCGGCGTGACGAGCGAGCTCGGGAATCGACCGCAGGTCGTGCGGGAAGACGCCGTGGTAGGGGTGGAAGACTCTGCGCCCGCCGGGTCTGACCGCCTCGGCGAGCACCACCCGGCTGGGAAGTGCGGAGGGCCAGGCGTGGAGCAACGTCCGGGCCGAGCGTGTCGTCGCCGCTCCGGGCTCCTCGGGCCACAGGGGACGAAAGCAGGTGTCGCCCACGAGCGGCGTCCCGAAGACCTGCGCGTAGACCGGTACCTTGTACTCGAGGAAGCCGAGCTCGGGCTCGGCGACGGCGCCGTAACGCTCGAGAAAGCCCCGGGGGATGACCCCGGTGATGAATTGGCAGCACATGGGCTCTACAACGTGCCCGTATCGTGCGGACACGTGCGAGATGAACTCCTCGTACTCGGCGCGCCGGGCCTCCCCACGCAGCCACTGCCACCAGGGCTCGACCTCGCGCACGGGGCGAAGGCCCGACAGCAGCATCTCGCCTTTCTCGAGGTCGGGGACGAAGGCGCCGAAACCCTTCAACATCAACAGATCCCACTGGGCGAGCAGCACGGAATCCCATGGCAACGTCCGGCCGCGATCGGAGAACCACGAGAGGATCATGAGATCGCCGTTGCGCCACTTCCATTCGGCGGTGCGGTCCTCGGGATAGGACCAGAGGTCGTCGACGAGCCGGCCCAATCGCGCTTCGACGATCGGGATTTGGTCCGGGGGACCGCCGAACAGTCCGAACACGGGCACACCCGGGTTGAGCCTGCGGAGCTGGCGCAGCCGGTTCTCGCAAACGGTGACGTCCCTGTAGAACCAGAACAGGATCGCCATCCGCACGCTGCGAGCATATCGACGCCGCGGCTTTGGCTCTCTCCATCCCCGCCTCGATGACGATGTCCGCGCCGACCACAAAGCGACTCCGAGTGCAGGCGGTGGTCTCGGGCCGGACGAATCCTTCGAGCCGGTTCCGTGTCCTGCAGTACGTTCCGGCACTGGCGAGCCTCGGCGTCGACGTCGACGCCCGGCCCCCTCGAATCGGCAAGTACGCCTCGCTGCATTCGCGCTGGCGCAGGCGCCCGGCCCTCGGCGGTGCGATGGGCCTGGGGCTCTCGACAGTCAAGCTCGGGACCCGCGTCCCCGCCGTGCTGCGTTCGTGGAGGGCCGACGTCACCTGGCTCGAGCGGGAGATGCTCCCCGGAGCGCTTTCGCTCGAGCCCGTGCTGGGCCGTCCGATTCTCTTCGACGTCGACGATGCCGTATGGCTGCTCTCCGATGGCCACGAACGAGCAGTACGTGCCATCTGCCGCCTCGCCGCCTGCGCCGTCGCCGGAAACGACTACCTGGCCGAGTGGCTGTCGCGCACCGGGGTTGCTGTCGAAAGGGTGTGGACGGCGATCGACACCGATAGGTTCACATTTGCGGAACGTTCCGGAGAAAGCGGCTTCACCATTGGATGGACCGGCTCGGCGTCGACCTTGCCCTACCTCGAGTCCATCGCCTCACCGCTTGCCGACTTCCTGCGCCGCGTTCCCGACAGCCGACTCGTGGTGATGGCCGACCGGTCCCCGCGGTTGCCCGGGGTCCCGGCAGAGAGGACGGAGTTCGTCCCGTGGTCGCCACAGGCCGAGGCCGCCGTGGTCCGCCGCTTCGACGTGGGGCTCATGCCCCTTCCGGACTCCCCCTGGGGCTGGGGCAAGTGCGCCTTCAAGCTGCTGCAGTACCTGGCCAGCGGCGTGCCGGCGGTGGCATCGCCGGTGGGGATGAGCGCCGAGGTCCTCGCCATGGCGCAGGTCGGACTGGCCGCATCGGAGGAGGCGGACTGGACCACGGCCCTCCACGAGCTGCACGCCGATGCCGAAGGAGCGCGGGCGATGGGCGATGCCGGGCGTCGCCTCGTCGAGGAGCGCTTCTCACAGCAGGTCATCGCCCCCCAACTGGCGTCGATCATGCGTCGCATCGGCTGAGCCGAAGCCGGGTCGCTCGGAAGCTCCGCTCAGCCCCGCACCAGCCAGAGAACGACGCGGCGGAGCACGTCGAACAGCAACAGCAGTCCGACACCGATCGCGAAGAGAAGAGCCCCGGAGACTCCCAGCACGCGGATCCCGGGACTCGTGCCCGTAAAGGCGAGCGGCGACGACGGCGTGGTGGTCACGCCCTTCGTCGCCGGCGGCTGCGTCGTGGTGGTGGT
>DASPSK010000247.1:0-5176 GCA_035623975.1 Acidimicrobiales bacterium
CTTGATGCCGGCAAAACGCTCGGCTCGCTCGTCCGCCAGCGTCTCGGCGAACTCCCGGCGCTGCTCGAGCACGTGCGCTCGGAAGCGCTCGCGCGTGTCGTCATCTCGCACCACGATGAAGTCCCACGGTTGCGAGAGCCCGACGCTCGGGGCCGCGTGGGCGGCCGACAGCACCCTGACGAGCGTGGCGTCATCGAGCGGGTCCTGGCTGAACTGGCCACGCACGTCACGGCGGCGAAAGATCGTGGCATACAGGCCGGGGTCGTCCACGGGCGAGAACCTATCGGCGGAGCTGGACACGGGCCGGCGGCAGCGCCCCGTAGATGACCACCGCCTCGCCGCCCGACAGCCTGCGCAGGACCGAGGTCGGCGCCACGCGGCGAAGCGAGGCCGTCTCGGTGCTGCTCCAACGACCGTCGTCGCCCACCGTGGTCGAGCGGTCCGCTCGTTCGTCGTCACCGATCAGCGTGCTCACGTGCTCGAGCGTGAGTGGATCGGCGCAGCCGGGGCAGAGCACCTTGGCTCGATGGTTGTTGACGATCGTGGGCCATCGCCTCCCATAGCGCGCCTCGATCTGGGCGAAGTCCTGCCAGACGGTGAGCAGCCCGATGCCGTGCCCGGCGGCGGTGGAGACGATCGTGTCGAGGTCGGCGAGGGGAGCGATGTTGGCGGCCTCGTCGAGAACGACGAGCAGGGGTGGGGCGAGCGGTCGCCCGAGCCGTCCCGAGCGCGCGAAGGCGGCGTCGACGACTTGGCGGAGGAGGGCGACGAAGACCGGCCGGAGCCGCTCTTGCTCGCGGGCCGGGGCGCAGCAGTAGAGGGTGCGCCTCCCGCCGTCGACGAGGGCGACCGGATCCACGCCCGGCCCGTGGCACGAGGCGGCGACGGCCGGATCCGCGAAGCCGGCGACGATCGTCTCGGCCGTGGCGAAGATCGAGCTCCGCTGGCGCTCCTCCCGGCCGAAGCTCGTGCGCGCCGCCCGCAGGGCGTCCGGGACACCTACAAGTTCGAGGGCGAGGAGCGGTTCGTGCAGCTCCTCGTCGTCGATCCAGCGCACGACGTCGCCCATCTCGGCTCCGGCGGAGGCGGCCGCCAGCAGCAGCGGCGCGAGGAGTTTCTCCGCCGAGGAGTACCAGAAACCCGCGTCCTCCATGCCGCCGTCGGCCCGTGCCACTGAGCAGAGCGCCGAAGCCAGCCTCTTGGCACCTGGCCAAGTTCCCGCCGTCGAGAGGGGCGACCATGCGGCCGCCGCCATCCCCGTGGCGCCGGTCGGGTCGTAGAGCTGCACGAGCCCGTGCCGCGCCCGCGCCTGCATGGTCTCGCGCACGAGGTCCGTCTTCACGCTCGTGGCCACGACGGGCCCGTCCCACTCGAGGATCGCCGGGATGGCGAGACCGCTCGTCTTACCCGACTGCGTCGGCCCGACGACGAGGACGGATTGGTTGGCTTCGGCCGCCAAGAGACGGCGACCCTGGGCGCCGAGCACGACGCGGTCGCCTGGCGGCGACTTCACCTCGAGGCCCCTCAGGTCGGCCCGGATCGCCCAACCGGCCTCTGGCCTCGGGCGGCGGGGTTTGCGAGCTTTGCCGGAGACGCTCGAAGCCCCTCGTGCGCGGTGGCGACGGCCGTCACCCCCCAACCGCGCCGCCAGGCCGGGGACGCCGACGATGCAAAGGAGGCAAAGGAGGCCGGCGGCGGCAACAGCCAAGGCGTGCCCGTGGGCGTGGACGTCGGCCCACCCGCGTGGAAGCTCGGCCATCGCGAGCACGAAGGCGAACCCGAGGCCGACGACGACGTCGGGGACGAGACCGGTGGGGCGAGGGCGGCGCGCCACCCCACCCCGGGCCGTCCTCCCCGAGGGCCGCCTAGTGGCTGGTGGCCTGGCGGAGGCGGGCATCGGTGTCCACCATGTCCTGCTCGTGGGTCGCGAGGAGGTGCTCCACGAGGTAGGACTGGCCCGCCACTCTCCAGAGGGCAACCCCCCGTGGGAGCTTCGGCAGCACCTCAAGCTCGGCAGCCGTGCAACCAAGCAGGGAGGTCAGCGAGGTGAGCTCCGATGCGGGCTGGGCATAACAGACGACGGTCTCGGAATCGGCCAGCAGCCCTTCGGCCAAGCGGGCCTCCTCGCTGCCGGCCGCTCCGCTGGCACTGAGGTCGCTCGCCCGGTGGCAGACGGCGACGTTGGCGACGCCCCGTGCCCGCGCCAGCTTCCAGGAGGACCGCAGGAAACGGCCGACGGCGACGTCGCTGAGGATCGCCCAGGCCTCGTCGACGACGAGGAGGGTCTGCAGCTCGAAGTTGCCGGTCATGGCGTGCAGCCAGGCGGCGGCGCAGACCATGAGCGCCGGCAGCGCCTCGGAGTGGTACACGTTCGAGAGGTCGACGATGAGGGCCATCGGGAGGGTCCCGCCCGCGGCGGCACCAGCGCGGCCGCCTGCGAGCAATGCCGCGCTCGTCTCGCCGTCGAACATGCCGGCGAGGTCGCCGCGCACGAGCCGCCGAAGCTCGAGGCCCACGTCCCGGCCGTCTTCGCCGAGGGCGTTGCCCGACAGGCCGAGGGAGCGTGCCGACGCTGGATCCGGGCGGAGAAGGGCGTCGACGACGGCGTCGAGCGTCGGCACGGGGGAGGAGGCGGCAGCCTGATCGAGACCGATCTCGAGGGCCAGGTGCTCACGAGGCGCCAGCCGGCGATGGAGCGTCGCCTCGGCGAGCGCCCCGAGCAACACGAGCCTGCGATGACGTACGCCGGCATCGTTGCCGGTGGCCGGCCCACTGTCGTCGAGGGGGTTGACGTGGACGCCGCCGGCGGGTGAGAGGACGATCGGGACCACGCCGAGGGCGGCGGCGAGCCCGCCGTACTCGCCTTTCGGGTCGAGGACGGCGATCTGGCGCCCGAAGGCGGCCTGGCGGTAGAGGTAGCTTTTCACGAGAGCGCTCTTGCCGCGGCCGATCTGTCCGACGACGGTCATGTTCGGGTTCGTGAGAACGCCTGCGGCGTAGAGGGCAAAGGGGTCGTGCACGAAGGCGCCGCCGGCGAGATCCCGCCCGACGAGCACCTGCGCTGCTTCGAGAGGGCGTGAGGCCACGAATGGATAGGCAGCTCCGAGCTGGGCGGTGGTGCCTTCGTGGGCCGGCACCGCTAGGGCGCTCACCGGCACCCCCGACCCACCGGCAGCGTGCAGCAGTACCCCTCCTCCTGCGCTCCGTAGAGTCGATGCAGCTCGAGCTGGGCGAGCGCGGCCGACTGCTCGAGCCGGCCACAGGCACGTTCGAGCTCATCGCGATCCGCCTCGGTGACGGTGACGTAGCCGGAGTAGCGGTAGCCGGCGTGTCCCTCGGCCAGCTCCGCCTCCTGCCGCTGGCGGCTCTCCTGCTCCCGGGCCGCCCTGGCCGTGACGGCGAAGCCGTGCCGGTGGCGCATCTGGGCGTCTGCGGTCCCCTCCGTGCGCTCCCGCTGGGCCCGCCGGACGGCGGTCAGGGCGCCCACGGGTGCCATGGTCATCGAGATGACGCGGCGCAAGCCCGGCTCGAGCAGCATCGGCAGTAAGAAACCCCCGCCCACCTCACAGCGCGGCCACTCGGCGATCCAGTAGGTGACGTGCCAGGAGGCGTCGGTGCGAAGGCGCGACCAGCCGTCCTCGACTCCGAGCGGCCACGGCCACTGCGAGGCAAGCTGCGACGGGGTGACTTCGAAGCTCCGGCGGAGGTAGGACGCGACCGACCGGGGGGAGAGGGCGGGACCGGGCAGGAGGCCGGCGCCCCGGAGCCGATCGTCGAGGACCGACAGCTGCTCGCGCAACAGGGAGGCGGAGCCCCGCCAGTCGCGGCGGACACCGCCCCCACTTCGCACGCTCACCGCCACGTGCACTTCGTGCGCCCACAGGTTGGGCGAAGCCTCCTCGAGCAGGCGCCCGTAGTGCTCACCGGGTGGGCCGGTGCCGCCGGCAGGCAGGCTCCCACCGAGCCAGGCTGGGTAGCACCTCGACACCCATTGCAGGCGGTGCAGGCCGGCGGTATCGCGAGCCATGGCGGCCAGCACCCCGGACCAGGCGGCGATCCGCTCAGCGCGCTCGGCCTCGCCGAGAAGGGCGAACCCCGTGCCCCCCACCGGCACAAGCGCGGTCCAGGTGGAGGTGGCGGCGTCCCCGATGGCACCGATACCCGTCGGCGCCAGCCTCGGGCGCATGTGCTGCGTGCCACGGCCGGGCCGAGCACGCTCGCTCAGTGCCTCGAGCCCCTCTCGCCAGGCGGGCGCCTGCTCCCACGGCTCTGGGAGTGCGAGCACGACGAGACGGGAGAGCGGACCGCGGGCTCGCCCGTCACGCGGGCGCCACGGCGGCCGACGAGCCCCGGCCGAGGCGCGCAGGACGAAACCGGTCACCGTCGGGACCCACTGCTCGAGCGTCCGCCCGCCCAGCGGCCACGTCGCCGTGGCCACGCCACCGCCGCGGCAGCGAGGGCAAGCAGCCCACCAAGGGCACCGCCGAGGGCCCGCAGGAACCCGACGGCGAGCAGCAGGCCGAGCGCTACGCATGCGACCTGCCCGGTCCGCCAGCCGGCGATGAGGCCGCGTGTGCTGCGCGGCCCCAACCGGTAGCGAGGTGTCCCGGGCTCAGGAGCCGCCACGACCGGGGCCCTCCCCACGCCCGACGATGTGCTGCAGCCACCCGGCCTCCCCCCGCCGCCCGCAGGCGGCGGGGGGGGAAGCACCTGACGGCCTCGAACGGCCCTCCCGGGCGGACTCATCGGTTCGGCCCGCGCCACCCCCGCCGGCGCCACCCCCGCCCGCATATGGGCTCGTGCCGGCTCCGGGGAGCTGCGCCATCGACACCTCGGCGGCACCGGAGCTGGACCCCGGCGACGGGGCGCCACCGATGGCGGGCCTGAGGGGGGACATGGCGGCGGAGGCGAGCGACCAGGCGCGCTCTTTCACGGCCTGAGGCGCGCCCGCCAGGTGAGCGACCGCTCCTGCCTCCACGACCGGGATGAGCCGGAAGAGGACAAATGGGGCGAACGTCGCGAGCCCGAGCAGCGCCACCCCTTCGACGACGCTCGAGATGCCGCCCGCACCGGCTGCCAGCGCCCCGCCGGCGAGTGCAAGCACTGCCGCCATCACGAGCTTCATGAGGACGAGGCCGGCGAGGGTCTCGCCGAGCCGGCGCGCCCAGTGCGAGGT
>DASPSK010000255.1:0-2448 GCA_035623975.1 Acidimicrobiales bacterium
GGATCCTCGAGTCGGTGGCCGCCTGCATCGAGGCGCAAGGGCTCCGGGGACTCAGGCTGGCCGACGTGGCTGAGGAGGTCGGGTTCTCGCCGCCCGCCTTCTATCAGTACTTCAACGACCTCGACGAGGCGATCCTCGCGCTCTGCGAGGAGGTCGGCCACCTGATCCCCTCCTTCCCGGCGATGGAGGACGGCGGCGAAGGAGATCAGCAGAGGTCCGAGAGCACACGCGATTTCGTGGCTCGGTTCTTCGAATACTGGGACGAGCACCGGGCCGTCCTGTGGGCCCGCAACGCTGCGCTGATCGCCGGCGACGACCGATTCCAAGACGTCCGCAACGAGACCTTCACACCCGTGCTCGACAACCTGCGGGCGGATATCGCTGCCGCGCAGCGCGACGGGCGGGTCGACCGCTCCGTTTCCGCTCGGAGCCTCGGCGCGGCCCTCACGGTCATGCTCGACCGCATCGCCATGCTCTCGCCTGAGCTGCTCGAGAGGTGGGGCACCGAGAGCGAGGACGATATCGTCGGAGCACTGGCATACATCTTCGACCGCGTCCTCGGGATCCCACAGGTCGGCTCGTCCAGCAAGCCCGTTCGAGCCGACCGCGCCCGGCCACCGAAGAAGCGGAGCCGCGCCTGAACGACGCGTCGGCCCCAGTGCCGCCTCCCTCGCTCCACGCTTGACAAGCACTGAGGGCAGGCCTGACGAGCACCGTTGGCAGGCTTGACAACCATTGTCGGGACGTGTCTAATCGCGGACGACCGATCACTTAATCTGGTTAAGCCATCACCCTCACGGATCCCGTGCAGGCGTCATCGTTGCGAACCGAGTGCCCCGGGGGGGGCGAAGGGGGGAACCATGCATCCATTTCGCAGCAAGTACTCGGCCAGGATCGGCCTCACCGGCGGCCTGATCGTCGCCCTCATCGGCATCAGCGGCATCGCCACCCCACCCGCCGGCGCCCAGCCCTCAGGGTCACCGATCACCATCGCACTCGTCACGAGCCTGACCGGGGTGGCAGGCTCCGAGTTCGCCGCCACCCCCGCCGGGTTCGACGCCCGCATCGACCTCCAGAACGCGGAAGGCGGGGTGAACGGCCACAAGCTCGTCCCCATGGTCGTCGACGACCAGACGACCAACACGGCTGCCGCCACCCAGGACGCCCTGGCCAAGGGCGCCTTCGGCCTCGTCAGCGTCGACCCGCTCTTCTTCCTGGCTGCCAAGTACCCCCAGGAACAAGGCGTGCCGGTGACGGGCTCCTACCTCGACGGGCCCGAATGGGGCGAGCAGCCCTACACCAACATGTTCTCGTCAGACGACGGCAGCGTCGACCCCGTGTACCCGGTGAACACCTTGATCAGCTCGTTCCTGCGCGCGCACGGTGGCACCGTGCTCGGCAGCTACGGGTACGGCATCACGCCGACCTCGGCCCGCGCCGCCAGCGAGGTGGCCGACGCCTTCCAACGTGAGGGCGGCACGGTGGGTGTCCTCGACACGTCGGTCCCCTTCGGCACCGTGGACTTCACGTCCACCGCGCTGACCGCCAAGGAGAAGGGCGTCAACGCCATCAACGCCGGGCTCGACAACAACTCCGAGTTCGCGCTGGCCACCGCACTCAACCAGGCCGGCGTCAAGCTCAAGGCCGTCGTCTTCCCCAACGGCTACGAGAGCGACGTCATCGGGTCTCCGGCCTGGCAGGCCATCCAGGGTGACTACTTCATCACGGAGTTCCGGCCTTACTCGTTGCCCGACGCCGGCACCCGCGAGATGCAGGCCGCGATGGAGAAGTACGCGCACTTCACGTCCAGCGACTTCCCGAGCTTCCCCGAGTACGAGGGCTGGCTCGGGGCCGACTTGATGATCCGAGGCCTCGAAGCAGCGGGGAAGAACCCGACCCGGGCCGGCGTGATCAAGGCCCTCCGCAACATCAAGTCCTACAACGGCAACGGCATCCTGGCGCAGACGTTCGACTACTCGACCGACTTCGGCCACGACCCGGCTTCGTTGTGCTCCTGGTTCCTGCGCGCCGAACCGAGCCGGTTCGTCCCCACCTCGAGCCAACCGTGGTGCGGAAAAGACATCGCGGGAACGTCGACCGCCTCGTCGTGAGCACTGGTCAGCCGGACCAGATGCCCCTCACCGCGGCCGGCCGCGCCTAGAGCCTGTAGAGCTCCACCGCGTTGCCGCCCATGACCTTGCGCTGGGTCTCGGGGCGCAGGCTGCCGACCTTCTCGCGGACGAGCTCGATGGGCCTCGGATGGAGACTCGTCGGATGCGGAAAGTCCGTCTCGAACATGACATTGTCCTCACCGACGGCGTCCATGAGGTGCTGCAGGTCACCTCGACCCGTCTCGAACCAGAACGTGGCGTACCAGTTGTCGCGGAAGTACTCGGACGGCAGCTTCTGCAGTTTGGCGAACCACTCGGGCGCGTTCTCCTCGAGCTC
>DASPSK010000304.1:0-2188 GCA_035623975.1 Acidimicrobiales bacterium
CGGCCGTCCCTGGACTCGGGTCGACCAGGTGATCACGGCCCGAGTGACGCCGAGACGGTCGAAGATCTCCTCGGCGCGAGCGCGGTCGGTCGCCGCTTCACCACTCCCACTCGACGTGTCCCCGTCGGCTCTCAGGCCTTCGATGGTGGCCTTCGTCGCGAGGCAGAGCGCCAGCTCATAGAGGGCCTCGAGAGCCGTCGCCCGCGCGATCGCCTCCTCCAGCGCAGTCGCCGGCGGGGCCTGCTCCCCGGGCGCGAAGTCCGTGAGCCCGGCGAGGGCCCTTGCAGTGCCCAGGACACGCAGGGTCGACACTTCGGACTGCTCCAGGCCGGGGCGGCCGCGCAGGCGGCCTAGCAACTCCTCGCACGCGGCGACGGCGGCGAGAAAGTCGCCCGCAAGCAAACGGCACTCGGCGAGACGAACCTCCGCCTCGGCTGAGAAGAAGACCGAGCGGATCGCCTGGAACTCGTCGAAGGCGGCCACGAGCAGCTGACGCCCCGAGGCGACATCACCGCCTCTGGCCGCCAGGCGCCCGAGGTTCGAGGTCGCGAGGGCCACACCGACCCGATAGCCGGCGGCCAGCCAGGTCGCCCGGGCGGACTCGAACGGCAGCCGCGCAGCCTCCAGGTTGCCTTGGTCGGAGAGGATCTCGGCGATGTTGTTCTCCTCCGTGGCGGCGCCGACGACGTCACCGGAGCGGACGCGGGCGTCCCGACTTGCCTCGTAGTGCCGGAGCGCCTCCACCCAATACCCCCGGTAATAGGCGGCGATTCCGAGGTTGTTGAGCGCATTGCCTTGGCCGACGAGATCACCGAGCTCCTCGAAGATGGCGAGCGCCCGGCGACCGAGGCCATCATCGGGCCGGCCAAGGCGGATCGACATCATGTGCTGGAGGTAGAGGGCATGGGCGAGGCCCGAGCGGTGACGCGCCCGGGCCGCCTCAGCCGCCGCGTCCGTGGCAAACCGCCAGCAGTCCTCGTAGCGAGCCTGTCGCGAGCGAATGCCGGCGGAGGCAAGGTCGAGCTCGGCGCGCTCCGAGCGGACCGCCCTGCCGGAGCCGGTCAATAGGCCACGCCCCTTCGTGTAGCAGGCGAGAGCCTGCGGGTAACGGCCTTTGCGCTCGTGCAGCACACCCGTCTTCCGCAAGAGCCGGGCCCGTACCACCCCACTGCCGCCGAGCCGCCTCGCCTCGGCGTAGGCATGACCCGCCCTGTCGTAGCTGGCATTCAGCTCGAGGGCGTCGCCCAGCGCTTCGGCGACGGCACCGACCTCGGCGGGCGGGAGTGTGCCGAGTCGATGGGCGGCTTCGAGGGCCCGCGCGAAGAACGTGGCTGCCTCCGCGTTCGCCCACAAGTCACGGGCACGTTCACCGGCATGGCGTGAGTACCGCCATGCCTGCTGGTAGCCCTCGGCGTGCATCCAGTGAATCGAGAGCAGATCGGCGGCGTCGTCCGGCGTCGGCGTTCGCGCCTCGATCGCCTGGGCGGCCCGCGAGTGCAGCTCGCGGCGCCTGCGAAACGCCAGCCCCTCGTAGGCGGCGTCGCGCATGAGGCCGTGGGCGAACCTCCGACCGGTCGCCGTCGGGGCGACGAAGGCACCCAGCCGGTGCCACACCTCGTCATCGAGGGTCGCTCCCTCGTCCAGGAGCTCTGGCAGCAGGCCGGGGTCGAAGTGGCCACCCAGCACGGCAGCTGCCCGCAGGATTTGCCGGTCCGGCGGTGAGAGCTGATCGATCTGCGCCGCCAGCAAGGGCTCGAGTGACTCCGGCAACGCTTCGACACCTCCGGCGTCGGCGGCGGCTCGCAGCAGCTCACGGAGGAAGAGCGGGTTTCCACTGGCGCGCTCGACGAGGATGGCCCGCTGGGCCGGTGCCAGCAGTGGTCCACCCGCATCTGTTGCCAAGCGTTGTGCTGCGCTGACGTCGAGCGGCTGCAGCTCGATGACCAGGCGGCCCGGTCCCTCCGGCAGGTCGAGGCCCGTCTCGGGATCATGCGTGAGGACGACGAGCAGGGGCAGCTCGCTCGATTCGAGGACGATCCGGCCGAGCAAGCTCACGGAGGCCTCGTCCATGAAATGGGCATCTTCGAACACAAGGGCGGAGGGGCCGACGATGTAGACCCGCAGCAGCTGCACGGCACAGTGCTCGAGACGCGCCCGTCGGAAGCGGGGTTCGAGCTCGTCGACCGCG
>DASPSK010000309.1:0-11113 GCA_035623975.1 Acidimicrobiales bacterium
CGCATGGGCGGGTCGCCACCTGACGGCCTCGAGCGGCTTCGGGCGCCCGAGGAAGTAGCCCTGCCCGTAGCGGATTCCGAGCCCGCCGAGTACGGCGAGCTCGTCGGCGGTCTCGATCCCTTCAGCGATGATCTCCGCCCCGGTCTGCTCGGCGAAGCTCACGAGGGCGGCCGCCAGCGACCGCCTCACGGGGTCGCGGTCGATGCCCGTCGTGAGGGCTCGGTCCAGCTTGATCAGGTCGGGCTTGAGCTTGAGGATGTGGGCGAAGCTGGCGAAGCCCGCCCCGGTGTCGTCGATGGCGAGACGGGCGCCCATCCAGCGCAGGCGCCCGATGAACTCTATGAGCCGCGGGTAGTCGTCGACCGGCTCCTGCTCGGTCAGCTCGATGACGATTCGTCCGGGATCGGACGCTGTGAGCAGGCGCCGCACCTGGTCGTCGGCCAGTGCCTCCGGCCCGGCGTTCACGCAGATGCTGAGCTCGAGCGGGAGGTCGCCGAGACCGCCAAGGGCGCCCCGCAACGAGCAGAGCTCGAGCTCGAGCTCGAGGCCCGTTCTGTGCGCTTCGGCGAACCACTCGTCGGGGGGGCGCTTCGGCTTGCCCGGGAAGCGAGCGAGGGCTTCGAAGGCGAACAGCTCGCCGCTGAAGAGGTCGAAGATCGGCTGGAAGTGGTGCGTGAGGCGAGACCCTTTGACGACGCGTTCGATCCGGCCGCGCGCCTCGAGGCCACCGACGGTGCCCGGACTCAAGACGTTCGCCACGAACCGCTCCTCGATGGCGAGCTCGTCCTCGTCCGACGCCACTGCCACCAGCTGTGCGGGTGACAGCAACCTGCTCGTGACGCCCGTCAGGTCGGCAGCCGCCGCCACCACGACACTCGCGAACTCGGCGAACTTCGTCAGCGTGGCCACGTCGGCGTCGTCGAACGCGTGGGCACGCGATGAGCTGACGTTGAGGACGCCCAGTGCGTCGCGGCCGCGTCGAAGTGGCACGCACACGGACGAAACCACCCGGTAGGCCTGGCACAGGTCGAGGTGAACACGTGGGTCGCTCTCGGCATCGTTGCATCGCAGCGTCGCCCGCGTCCGCACTGCCAGCCCCGAGAGGCTGCCATCGAGTGGCACCTTGCCGCCGACCTGGCTGGCGAGATAGCCCGTGCCGCAGACGAAGGTGAGCGTGGCGTCTTCGCGCACGAGCCCGATGAGAGCGCCTTCGGCGCCGCCGACGACGGCCGTGGCCTCTTCCGCCACCCGCTGCATGAGGCCCATCGGGTCGACGGCCTGCCTGACAGCCTCGTGGAGGTCTGCCCTGAATTTCACGCGGGCTCTCCTCTCGCTGCTGCAAGCCGTTCGGGTGGTCCCGCATCTTTATCGGCTCGCCTCGCAGCCGAGTTGAGGCATCTGCGCCATCAGATCACCTGGTCAGCCCGTCGGGAGCGTGACGGGCACGGGCGCCGGCGCCGATTCGGCGCCGGCGGGCGTACGCGGCCACACTGGTCCTCGGTGAGCGCCGTCCCCGAGATCGTCGAGTTCCTGCGGATCCACCAACCCTTCGCGGCCCTGCCGCAGGAGGACCTCGAGCGGGCGGCCGCCGCCACTGAGGTGGAGTTTCATCGAGCCGGTGAGGTGATCTTCTCCCAGGGGGCCGAATCGAGCGAGTTCCTTCGGGTGATCCGTAGCGGAGCGGTCGAGGTCGTGCACGATGGCCGCGTGCTCGACCTGCTCGGGGTGGGCGAGATGTTCGGCCACGCCTCGATGCTGTCCGGACTGCCGACGGGTTTCGCCGCCCGCGCCGCCGAGGACACGGTTACCTACCGGATCCCCGCCGGCGCCGCCTACGAGCTGCTCGGCCAGGCGGCCAGCCTCCGCTACGTCACCCGATCGCTCCTGCTCGACCGCTACAAGATCCGCTCGGTGCGGCCGCCGGCCGAGCGCGATCAGCTCACCCAGCCGGTGGGCGCCCTCGTGCGCTCACCGGCGGTGGTGTGCTCGCCCTCGACCTCGATCCGAGATGCCGCCCGGGAGATGAGCGCATCCGGGGCGACCGCTGTCGTCGTCGACCTCGGATCGTCGCTCGGGATTCTCACCGACCGCGATCTTCGCTCCCGCGTGCTCGCCGCCGGCCGCTCCCCCGACGTCGCCGTGTCGGAGGCGATGACCGCTCCTGCCGAGACGGTGGCGGAGGACCGCCCCGCGGGCGAGGTGCTGCTCGACATGCTGGATCGAGGCTTCCGTCACTTCCCTGTGGTATCGGCCACGGGGCGGGTGCTGGGCGTCATCGCCGACTCCGATCTCGTCGTGGCCCAGACGCGCTCGTCGTTCCCCCTCCGGCAGGCGATCAGCCGAGCCAGCGGGTTGGGCGAGCTCGTCGAGGCTGCCTCGGCTCTCCGCCCGACCGTGGTGAGCCTGCACCAGGCGCACATGGCCCCGCTCGACATAGAGGCCGTCTACTCGGTCGTCTCCGATGCCTTGACCCGCCGGGCGCTCGAGTTCGCCATTGTGGAGCTGGGCGAGCCGCCGGTGCCTTTTGCGTGGCTGGCACTCGGCAGCCAGGCCCGGCGGGAGGCGGTGCCGAGCTCGGATCTCGACAGCGCCATCGCCTTTGTGACCGGGGGACAGGCCCCCGCGGGGGAACCGGGAAAACAGGTCGCCGGGGGGGAACAGACCCCCGCCGGGGTGGCCGAGGCGCGCCAGGCCGACGCCCTCCGCCCGTACTTCAACCGCCTCGCCGAGCGGGCGATGGAGATCCTCGTCGCCTGCGGCTTCCACCCCGACACCCATCGTGCGAGCGCTTCCGACCCGCTCTTCGTGCGCTCGTACGACTCGTGGCAGCGGGCCGGACGGTCGTGGCTGGAGAACCCGACGCAGGAGAAGGCCCTCGTCCTCGTGTCCGTCCTCGTGGACAGCCGCCCGGTGTTCGGCGCCAGAGACGCCACGTCACCTGCCGAGACGTTCCGCCGAGCCTCGCAATACCCTGGGCTCCTACGCCTGCTCGCACGCTTTGCTCTCTCTCACCGGCCGCCGACGGGGTTTCTCGGCGGGCTCGTCGTCGAGCACTCGGGGGAGCACCGCGGCCGGCTGGACCTGAAGGACGGCGGCGCCCTGCCGATCGTTGATCTCGCCCGCTGGGCCGGCATGGTCGCCGGTGTGACCTGCGCATCGACTTCCGAGCGCCTGCGGGCGGCCGGCGAGGCCGGTGTGCTCCTGCCGGCGGACGCCAGCACGCTGATCGAGTCGTTCGAGCTCGTCTCCGAGCTTCGCCTCGACCATCAGGTCGCCCAGCTCATCGCCGGGGTCGAGCCGGACGACTTCGTCGACCCCGGCGCGCTGACCGGGCTGACGCGCAGCTACCTCAAAGAGGCGTTCCGCGCCGTGGCTTCCGTGCAGAAGCACGTCTCGACCGAGCTCTCGCTCACCGTCCGGTGAGGCTCTCCCTCTCCGGAACGGCCGGCAGGGCGCCCTGGGCCGCCGCTTACGCGAAAGCGGCCGTGCCGGCGGGTAAGACGCCGTGGCGCGAGGCGGGATTCTGCGTCGTCGACCTGGAGCTCACGGGTCTGGACGCCCGCAGGGACGAGATCATCTCCTTCGGTGCCGTCCCTATCGAGCACGGCCGGGTCGCAGCCGATCGGACCGTGTACGGGCTCGTGCGACCGACGAGCTCGCTCTCGGAGGCCTCCGTGCTCGTGCACGGGATCCGGCGCGTCGACCTCGAGGACTCGCCCGCCCTCGAGGAAGCCATCGCCCCCCTCGTCGCCGCCATGACGGGCAAGGTCCTCGTGGCTCATGCGGCGCGGGTCGAGCGGGCGTTTCTCGGCGCCGCCCTGCGACGCTTCGGCCTGCGCCTCCGCGAGCCCGTCGTCGACACCGAAGTGCTCGGCCGCCTGCTCATGGCCGAGCGGGGCGCGACGCTTCCTTCCTTCCTCCGGCTGGGGGACCTCGTGGCCTACCTCGGCCTGCCGGAGCACCGCCCCCACCATGCGCTCGGCGACGCCCTGACGACAGCCCAGGCCTTCTTAGCGCTCGCAAGCCATCTCGAGGTCTCCGGCACGAGCACCGTCCGGTCCCTGGCGCGGGCGTCCGAATCCCTCGTGTGGGTGCAGCGGTAACGGGCACGGCCGTGCCGCCGGCCCTCGGCGGGCGTCTGCCAGACTCCTCAGGGCTTCCGGGGCCGCACCGGCGCCGCAGCCTGGATCGCCGCGATCCAGGAGGTAGGAGAGGACGATGGCTATGCCGGCAGTGACAGCAGGGGACGAGGTTGACCTCGTCATCACGGGCGGCACCGTCCTTCCCATGGGAGGGATGCCGGCGGTCGAGGACGGCTTCGTGGCCATCGAGGCGGGCGAGATCGTCGCCGTCGGGAGGGCGGACGACCCGGCCCGCCCGGGCGGGCGGCGCCTCATCGAGGCCGGTGGCGGCGTCATCATGCCCGGCTTCGTCAACCCCCATACCCACATCGGCTCCAACATGCTGCTCCGGGGCCTCGACGAGGACGAGTCCCTCTTCGAATGGCTCGAGTCCATGTGGCGGCTCAAGCGCAACTTCGACCACGAGACCCTGTACTGGGCGAGCATCGCGGGGCTCATCGAGATGGTGCGGGCAGGATTTACGTGTTTCAACGAGCACTTCGACGCCTACGCGCTGCAGCCTCAGCTCGAGGCGCTCGAGGTCGTGCCCCTGCGGGCGACGCTCGGCTACGGGCTTGCCGATCGCGGGCTCTACGAGTCGATCGCCGACTGGTCCTGGGAGACGATCGGGCGCTTCGGCGAGATCGTGGCCGCCCACGACGAGGCAAACGACGGGCGCGTCCGTTTGGCGCTGGCGCCCCATGCCACGTACTCGTGCGGGGCCGAGATGTTCCGGGCGGTCCGCCAGGTGGCGACGGAGGTCGGGGTGCCCATCCACATTCACCTCGCCGAAGGCCGGCAGGAGGTCGCTTACGTGGCCGAGCACTACGGCACCACGCCGGTGCAGTGGCTGGACTCGCTCGGCTTCCTCGGCGACGACGTCACCTGCGCCCACTGCACGAAGCTCACCGCCCGCGACATCGAGATCCTCGCGGAGCGCCGCGCCCGCATCGCCACCTGCCCGGTCTGCAACGCCAAGCTCTGCTCGGGCACGCTGCCGCTGCGCGAGGTGCGAGCGGCCGGCATCACCGTCGGCCTCGCCACGGACGGGCCGGCCTCCCACAACACCCTGGACATGTTCCAGGAGATGAAATTCGCCGGCGTCACCCACAAGCAGGCCACGGGCGACCCACAGTTCCTCACCACAAGCGAGCTCCTCGAGATGGCGACGAGCGGCGCAGCCGACGCCATGCAGCGCCCCGATCTCGGCCGGCTCGCTCCCGGGCGTCCCGCCGACGTGATCGTCGTCGACCTCAGCCGCGCCCACGTGCAGCCCGTCTACGACGTGCGGGCGGCGCTCGTCTACTCGAGCCGAGCCGACGATGTCCGCTACACCATCGCCGGGGGCAAGGTGCTGCTCGATGACGGAGCCGTCGTCGGCGTGGACGAGGGGGAGGCGCTGGCGCGCTTTCGCCGTCTCGCCCTCGCGCTGCGGGATCGCAGCCTCGCCGGCTGACGCGGGCGCCGCCGCCGCAACGGGTACGCCCAAGGCCGTCAGGTCTGCAGGTCGAGAACCGCCTCGGCGAGCCAGTCGAGCTCCTCGTCCACCGAGCTCACCGGCGAGGCCGGGCGGAGGACGAATTTCGAGAGTCCTTCGGCCACGAGGGAGCCGATCAAGCTCCTCAAGTCCTGCCGGCCGACGGGGAGGAGCGTCGTCAGGTCGGTGCCGGGACGCCGCCGCGCCAGCTGGGCGAGCGCCTCCGGCGGCGGCCGGCCGCGGGCATAGGGGATCGAGAGCCCGAAGTGTTCCGGGTCGATCCTCCGGCCCGCCGCCTCGGCCGCCTGCTCGATGCGCCCACGGGCGGCGCCCGCCTCCGCCGGCTCAAGGGCCGCCCCCAGCCAGCCGTCGGCGAGACGACCCGCCCGCTCGAGCGCCTTCGGCCCCATGCCGCCGAGCCAGAGCTCGAGCGGATCCTGGACCGGGCGGGGCCTCACGACGACGCCGGGGAAGTTGAACCGCTCGCTCTGGTGCTCGACCTCCTCGCCCGACCAGAAACCCCGCAGCAGGGGCACGACCTCGTCGAGATAGGCGCCCCGGTCTGCCCCGAGGACGCCGAGGGCGGCGCGCTCGGCCGGCTGCCCGAGCCCGGGGACGATCATGAGAAGGAGGCGGCCGCCGCTGAGCTGATCGATCTGGGCGAGCTCTTTGGCCAGCAGCATCGGGTTTCTCCCGATGGGGACGACGTTCGCCCCGAGCTTCAGCCGCCGGGTGCGCGCAGCCGCGTAGGCGAGGCCGACCGTCGGGTCGATCGCCGGCGCCAGGGGCACGTCGGAGAGCCAGAGCGTGTCAAAACCTCGCTCTTCCAGGCCGTCGACGAAGGACCCGTACGCCTCGGCCGCCCAGGGGCCGCCCCCCGGTGAGACGGCGATCCTGATCTTCACGCGACCACTCCTCGATCCGCCCCTCCTCGATCCGCTGGCGCCGCCAGCACCGTCACGACAGCCCGTAGGGGAGAGGCTCACTCGCCTCGATCTCGATGAGCCGGTCGTACTTGGCGGTGCGCTCGCCCCGCGCAGGAGCCCCGCTCTTGATCTGGCCGCAACCGCTCCCGACGGCCAGATCGGCGATGAAGCTGTCCTCGGTCTCACCGGAGCGGTGCGAGACCATCTGTGACCAGCCGGCCCGGCGGCAGATCCGCATCGCCTCCAGCGTCTCGGTGACGGTGCCGATCTGGTTGAGCTTGATGAGAGCAGCGTTGGCGGCGCCCCGGGCGATGGCCTCGGCGATGATGCTCGGGTTGGTCACGAGGAGGTCGTCGCCGACGATCTGGATCCTGTGACCGAGCTGGGCGGTGAGACGCTCCCAGCCTTCCCAGTCCGTCTCGCTCAACCCGTCCTCGAGGCTCCAGATCGGGAAGGCCTCGATCATCTGGCGATACCGGGTGATCATGTCATCGCTGGAGAGCCTCTCGCCGGCGACGCGGTAGGTGCTGTCGCCGTAGAAGCCGTTGGCGGCAGGATCGAGGGCGATGGCGACACCCTCGCGACCTGGGCGGTACCCGGCCGCCTCGATGGCGGTGACGAGGAGGGTGAGGACGTCCTCGGGCCGGTCGATCTCCGGCGCGAAGCCACCTTCGTCGCCGAGCCCGGTCGCGAACCCTCTCTCGGAGAGCAGCCCTCGCAGCGCCGCATAGATCTCGGCACCGGCCCGGACGGCCTCCGCCAGCGTGGGCGCACCGAGCGGAGCGATCATGAACTCCTGGAAGTCCAAGTTGTTCGGCGCGTGTGCGCCGCCGTTTATGACGTTGAAATGCGGGACGGGAAGCCGGGGCGCCACCTCGGGCGGGGAGAGGGCCGCCCAGAGCGGCTGGTGGGAGGCGATCGCCTCCGCTCTCGCCGCCGCCATGGACACCCCGACGATCGCATTGGCGCCGAGCCTCGACTTCGTGCTCGTCCCGTCGAGATCGATGAGAACCCCGTCCAGCTCTGCGAGATCGGCGAAGGGGCGGCCCACGAGGGCGGCGGCCATCTCGCCCGTCACGTTGCCGGCCGCAATGCGTACGCCGAGCCCGCCGTAGCGGTTCGGGTCACCGTCGCGCAGCTCGACCGCCTCGCGCGATCCCGTGGAGGCGCCGGAGGGCACGCCGGCGCGGGCGATCGTCCCGTCGGTCAAGGTGACGGTGACGGCGAGCGTCGGTCGCGACCGGGAGTCGAGAACCTCCACTGCCTCCAGTTTCTTCAACGCGAGCATCGTGGGGCCCTTTCGTCGGATGGTGGAGCCGGGCGGATCCAGCTTCCCGTGCCACGATCGCCGGCACCAGGGCACAAGGTCACAGGTTGGGCGCACACGGGTTCAGCGTCACGGGTTGGGTACCCACGGTGGCCGTCGCCGGCTTGGGCGTGACGGGCTCCGGCCGCCCTCGGCCGAGAATGCTTACTTGTCGGCGATCCAGTGCTCGCGGCGGAACATGCGGCCGAGGCGGGCGGTCAAGCCCGGCCCGACGTCTTGAAAGGGATCGACATGGTAGGTGGGCGTGCCCTGGGGTGGCGGGAGGTTGGCGGCCTCCGTGTCCGTGAGGGCGCAGCGGACGGCCACCGCGGTGATCTCGGTGATCTTGTCGCGTTCGACAAAGCGCAGTCCCTCATGAGTCTTCACGACGATCCCGTCGAAGAGGTCCAGCTCGGGGACTTGCAAGACGTGTGCGACGGTGCCGAAGGACTGCCCGCTCGAGGTCTGCACTGGCGTCCCCACTTGAAGGGCCAGGTAGGAGATCGGTAGCTCCTCGCTCATGATGTCCTCCGTCGCTGTCTCGGTACCCTCGCTCGGTGAGCTGCATCGTAGAGGCCGTGGCGCCCGCGCGGCCGAACCGGCCCTCGCCCGCGCAAAGCCTTTAGCGTTGCCCGGATGAGAATGTCGAGGCTCTTCGGAGTGACACTGCGGGAGGCCCCCGGAGGGGCGGAGACTCCCGGTTATCAGCTGCTCCTGCGCGGCGCCTACATCCGTCAGCTCGGACAGGGCATCTACTCCTACCTGCCACTCGCCTGGCGGGTGATGCACAAGATCGAGGCGATCCTGCGTGAGGAGATGGATGCCGTCGGAGGCGTCGAGATGTCGATGCCCGTCGTCCACCCGGGCGAGCTGTGGAAACGGAGCGGGCGTTACGACTCGATCGGACCGGAGATGGCCCGCTTCAGGGACCGGCGGGACCGCCCCCTCGTCCTCGCCATGACCCACGAGGAAGTCGTGGCGACCCTGGCCGCCGGCGAGATCCAGTCGTGGCGGCAGCTGCCGAAGCTCGTGTACCACATCCAGCTGAAATTCCGCGACGACCCCCGCCCGCGGGCGGGCTTGCTCCGGGCTCGCGAGTTCACGATGAAGGACGCCTACACGCTCGATCGCGATCAGGCGGGCCTCGACGAACAGTACGCCCGGCTGCACGATGCCTACCTGCGGATCTTCGCTCGGTGCGCCTTGCCCGTCCGGCCCGTCGGCGCTGATGTCGGCATGATGGGCGGGTCCGAGGCTGAGGAGTTCATGTACCTGAACCCGGTCGGCGAGGACACCGTCGTGCTCTGCGACTCGTGCGGCTACGCCGTGAACCGACAGGTGGCGCGGGCCGCCATCCCCACCGGCCCGGCCGAGGAGCCGCGTCCGGTCGAGCGCGTGGCCACCCCGGACACGACGACGATCGAGCGGTTGTGCGACGTCCTCGGGGTGCCGGCTGAGCGGACGGCCAAGGTCGTCTTCCTTGCGGCCTCCGACGACCGGTTCGTCGTGGCCGTGGTGCGGGGGGACATGCAGCTGAACGAGACGAAGCTGGCAGGCGCCATCGGCACCACCGAGCTGCGCCCGATGACGACCGAGGAGATCGAGAAGATCGGCTGCGTGCCCGGTTACGCCTCCCCCATCGGGGTGGGGGAAGAGGCCGTCGTCGTCGTCGACGAGGTGGCCGCCACCTCGGCCAACCTCGTCGCCGGCGCCAACGAGGCGGGCTGGCACCTCCTCAATGTGAACGTCGGGCGGGATTTCACGCCCGACCTCGTCGCCGACTTGACGGCGGTGGACGAGGGGCAGCCGTGCGTCGTCTGCCACTCGCCGTTGCGCACCGCCCGCGGTGTCGAGGCTGGGAGGATCTTCAAGCTCGGCACGCACTTCTCCGCCTCCCTCGGCGCCCACTACCTCGCCGAGGACGGCACGGAGAAGCCGATCGTCATGGGCTCTTACGGCATCGGGGTCGGTCGGCTGTTCTCCTGCATCGCCGAGGAGCATCACGACGACCGTGGACTTCTCTGGCCGGCTTGCCTCGCCCCTTATTCCGTGCACGTGTGCGCCCTCGGCGAGGAAGGCCTCGCCGGGGCCGAGCCGATCGTGCGAGCGCTGGAGGCCGCCGGTGTGGACGTGCTCCTCGACGATCGTGGCGAGCGCCCCGGGGTGCAGTTCACCGACGCGGAGCTGATCGGCTGCCCGGTGCGCCTGACGGTGTCGAAGCGGTCGCTGGCCGGCGGCGGCGCCGAGGCGAGCCTCCGCGCCGACGCCCAGGGCGAGGCCGCCCGGGAGATCGTTCCCGGCACCGAGGTTGTCGCCTGGGTGAGGTCCCGGCTGGGGGCCGCCGCCTCGTGAGCCACAAGGCCGCCCGGTTGCTCGTGCCGGCGCCCTCGAGGGGGGATGACGGCCAGCCCCGCCGGGACGAAGCCCGCGTCTAGGATCGCCGAAATGGCGGAACCTCGCAGCGGGGGCGCCCTCTCAACTACCTGGCGCGGGCTCGTCGGCCGGCCGCTGCGCCACTCGGAGATCTCGAAACAGCAGATCACGCCCGTCGAGGGCCTGTCCGCCCTCTCGCTCGACGCCCTCACGTCGGTTGCCTACGGTCCCGAGGCGATCATCGTCGTCCTAGCGGCGGCAGGGGCGGGGGCGCTCCACCTCGTGCTGCCGATCACGTTGGTGATCGTCGGGCTGCTGGCGATCCTCGTGTTCTCCTACCGGCAGGTGATCGACGCCTATCCCGGCGGTGGCGGCGCCTACGCCGTCTCACGGGCGAACCTCGGGACGGGCCTCAGCCTGCTCGCAGGGGCGTCGCTCATCGTCGACTACACCCTCACGGTCGCCGTCTCCATCGCCGCCGGCGTCGGAGCACTGACTTCGGCGTACCCGAGCCTCATGTCTGCCACGGTGCCGATCTGCCTCGGCATCCTCGCCCTCGTGACTCTTCTCAACCTGCGCGGGCTCGGAGAGACAGCCCGTGCGTTCTTGCTGCCCACGCTCGTGTTCATCGTCGGGCTGCTGGCGATCATCGCCGTGGGTTTCGTTCATCCGCTGGCACTGCACGTTCCCCAGCCCGGGCACTCACTGCTGCCCAGCCACGCCCTCGAGACCGTCGGCGTCCTCCTCGTGCTCAAGGCGTTCTCCGCCGGCTGCAGCGCCCTCACCGGAGTCGAGGCCATCGCCAACGGCGTGCCGTTGTTCAAAGAGCCGCGGGCGATTCGCGCCAAGCGAACCGAGATGCTCCTCGGCGTCATCCTCGGCACCATGCTGATCGGTCTCGCGGTGCTGG